>CAZTRY010000063.1:0-21073 GCA_964616525.1 uncultured Sphingobacterium sp.
TTGACCCTAAAACCAAGGGACGGCAGGTTATTTCGGGTGCTGTGACGATTTTGAGATAAAAGTTATTGATTGGTGAATTAGCAAATTAGCATTCTACTGGAGTTTAAAGCGACTGATCAGCATTGTCAGAATACCACTAAAAAGTATCATTGCAGCAACAATAAGCATTTCATTAATATGAGGGATGCCGGTATAAGTCAAAGCTGCTACGCCCTGAACCATCAGGAGTAACTCATTAACAATGATACCAGCAACAAATATGAATATACCCCTGATTAATAATTTATTGATTCTGATCAGCTCAAAAGAAACAATATATCCTAACAAAAATATGCTGGTAACTCCCAATAGAACAAGATGCAGGTAACCTATAATTATGGGTCTGAATCCATAGGAAAGATGGCTTAATTCAGGATGTATTGATCCTGTTTGCAAAATCAGTTTTATTGAAAAAGCTAAAGCCGACAGAAACAGTAAGATTTTTCCATAATGCGTAATCTTCTGTCGAATCAAGCTTTTGCTCTTGTAATAAACTCTCAGGATAGTAATCCAGCCAGCCAATTGTGCAATTACTGCTGCAATAAGTAAAAAGTATATATTACTTATAAATTCCATCCAAAGGATAGAAAGGAAGTATGCCGGTACGCAGGCAAAACAAAAGAGATGGAATGCCTTGTACAGTTTCTCCCGTTCCCCGGTAATGATCTCCAGCTTGTCGTTCAGCAGACCCATCCCCGCAAAAAGAAACCAGCCATTGTACTGAAAATGGAGAAAAAAATAAATTGAGGTCAGGTAAAAATTTTGGTCACTCATCTTATTGGCCATCATATAGGCCAGATTAAATGCTCCAACAGATGAAATGAAGCCAAAAATTAAAGCGGCTTTAAACCAGAGGACACTCGTGCTTTTCTCTTTAATTTTGTTAAGATCAAGCCAGAAATAAAATGCAAAAGCGTAAAATGCAAAAATATTTAATGTTGAAAAACTTATGGAGTACAAGCCATATCCCTGAATGATAAAAGAAATCAGCATGCCATAGGAGCTGATCAGATTAGCGTATAATAACCAGCGGTACCTGTTGCTGATCTCTTCGCCTAATTTTTGACTCAGATAATAGATCATCAGGACCATTAGAGTCTGGGTGATCCAGCCTGAGAATGCAAAATGGGAATGACTATGCAGAATATATTTCTGATCAAGAAAGGGCAGGGGATAGGCAATCTTGTAACGAAGAACTAAGCCCAGAACTGCAACAAAAAATAAGTTAAGTATAGAAATACTGAGCCACTTAGAGATAAAGCTATTCATGATGAATGCAAAAATAGGCCGGAATAAATTATGCTGGTATGACTTCAATCATATCCTTGCAATACACCTTGCCCTTGCTAATAATTAATTCACCTTTTTCATGCATCAAACGCATGGTTCGAATAACGGTTTCAACCCTAAGACCAGTCATGTAAGCGATTTGCTGTCGGGTTAATTTTAACTGATTACATTCCTTACAGAAATTCTTGTTTTCTGCTTTCAGATGGTTAATCAGATTGATAATTCTTATTTCGGGGTTGTTGCAGGAAAATGATTGAATGACAGAATACCTGAATCTTAATCTTTTGGTTAGTAATCTCGTAAAGTCAAAAAGCAAATTAGTGTTTTCTTTCAGCAGATTAATAAATGTTGGCTTATAAAGTTTTATTAAAATACAGTCTGATTCGGCGATTGCTGATGCAGCATAAGGCTCATCATCAAAGAGCGGGAATTCGCCAAAGGATTCACCTGGTTCTATAATGCTGTGGATACATTCTCTTCCTTCAGCATCAATATTAATCCATCTGATAGTTCCACTTATCAATTGAAAATAATAGGTACAAACTTGTCCTTCGTTGAAAATGGTTTCGCCTGACCTTACCTTTTTATAAGTGGCTCCCCATGCCAGTAATAAATTTATATCAATCATAATTGAAACATTTTTGAATGATAAACAAAACTAAAGCCTGGCAGATACCCAAATTGTGACCCTGCTTATTCAAATATATGATATTTATCATTTATGATTGAACGCATAAGAAGATCCTTTGCTCTTAGGTAAAATTGTACAAGCAAATAAATCCAAAATTAAATTCTGAAATATGAAAAAACTTCTTTCACTAAGCATTATTACTTTGATTATTGTTGCTGCAGCTTCATGTGGTGGTAATAGTGATTCAGAGAAAACCACTGAAGCTACAACCGAGACTGCTGCAACAACAGACCCAGGTAATGGCAACCCTTCTTATGATCCGCACAGAGGTGAAGGTAAATTTACCAGCGTAGACCTTTCTCCTTCATTAGATGCAAAGAAGGCTGAACTGGGAAGCCAGGTTTCTCAGGTTAAGTGCAGCAGTTGCCATAAACTCACTGATGAGAAACTTGTAGGTCCGGGATGGGCAGGAGTGACAAACCGCCGGAAGCCGGAGTGGATCATGAATTTCATCACTAATACTGATGTGATGATCGATAAAGATCCTGAGGTACAGTCGCAATTGGAACTTTGTCTGGTACGTATGCCAAATCAAAATCTTTCAGATGAGGATGCCAGAAATCTGCTTGAATTTATGCGTCAGAATGACGGAGTAAAATAGATTTAGTTCAGGCTTAAAGCTCTGCTAAAAACTTCTTAAATAAGGATAATAGCGTTCAAAAAATGCTTTGCAGGGATGCTTTATGCTTTTTTAAAAATTAAAATGGAGAATTAAACTAACATTATTAAAACCATATTATTAAAAAAATGAAGATAAAATCTAAATATGTACAGGGGATGGCTGCCCTTGCATTATTAGCAAGCATGAATGCTTGTAAGCCAAAAGATGCAGGCTCCGTTGTTAGCGGAGATGCTGCTGCCAAAGTCTATGTTGCCCCGGGTAAGTATGATGAGTATTACAACTTCGTATCAGGGGGATTTAGCGGACAACTTTCAGTTTACGGACTTCCAAGTGGCAGATTGCTTCGTGTAATCCCGGTATTTTCAGTAGATCCTGAAAAGGGTTGGGGTTATTCTGAAGAAACTAAGCCTATGTTAAATACCTCTCACGGAATCGTTCCATGGGATGATCTTCACCACGTATCGATGTCTCAGACCAATGGTGAAATTGACGGCCGTTGGGCATTTGCGAATGGAAACAATACCCCACGTGTTGCCAGAGTTGACCTCAAAACATTCCGTACCGCCGAAATTCTGGAACTTCCAAACAGTGGAGGTAATCACTCTTCACCTTTTATTACAGAGAATTCTGAATATATTGTTGCCGGAACAAGGTTTAGTGTACCACCAGATGATAAAAATGGGGATGTTCCGATCAATACTTATAAAGAGAACTTTAAAGGAACCATCAGCTTTATTAGTGTTGACAAGACCAGTGGAAATATGGATGTTGCATTCCAGTTGCAGGGCCCGGGTGTTAATTTTGACCTGAGTCATGCAGGAAAAGGAAAATCTAATGGCTGGTTCTTCTTCAGTACATATAATACAGAGCAGGCTAGTACCTTACTGGAGGTGAATGCATCCAAACGAGATAAGGATTTCATCATGGCAGTGAACTGGAAAATGGCTGAACAGCTTATCAAAGAAGGTAAAGGCCGTAAGCAGGCTGTAAAATATGCCAGCAATCGTTTCGACGAGCACAGTCATACTGCGACTTCAACCATTAAAAATCAGGTAACTGTTCTTGATATCAGAGATTTTCCCGGTTTGGTTTATATGATTCCATGTCCTAAATCACCGCATGGTTGTGATGTTGACCCAACTGGTGAATATATTGTTGGAAGTGGTAAACTAGCTGCATTGATTCCTGTATTTAGTTTTGATAAAATCCAGAAAGCTATTGCGGATAAGGCATTTGACGGTGAATATGATGGTATTCCGGTTATCAAGTATGAAGCTGCCTTGTATGGCGAAGTAAAAAAACCAGGTTTGGGCCCATTGCACACAGAGTTTGACGATAAAGGAAATGCATACACTTCCATGTTCGTTTCAAGTGAGGTTGTAAAGTGGAATGTAAAGGATCTTAAAGTATTGGATAGGGTTCCAACTTACTATTCTGTAGGTCACCTGATGATTCCGGGCGGAGACTCTAAAAAACCTAGCGGAAAATACCTTGTAGCTTATAATAAAATTACTAAAGATCGTTATCTGCCAACAGGACCTGAGCTTTCTCAGAGTGCTCAGTTATATGATATCAGCGGTGATAAGATGCAATTGTTATTAGACTTCCCAACCATTGGTGAGCCACACTATGCGCAGGGAGTTGCAGCTGATGTGATTAAAAATAATTCAACCAAATTCTTCAAGATAGAAGACAATAAGCACCCTTATGTTGCCAAAGGCGAAAAAGAGGCAAAAGTATGGCGCGAAGGTAACAAGGTACATATTAATATGACCCTGATGCGTTCACACCTTACTCCGGATAATATCGAAGGGGTCAGGGTAGGGGATGAAGTTTACTTCCATACAACCAACCTTGAACAGGATTGGGATGTTCCTCATGGTTTTGCGATAAAGGGAGCTTTAAATGCCGAACTTTTAATCATGCCTGGTGAAACAACCACCCTGAAATGGGTGCCATTAAAAGCCGGTATGTATCCAATGTATTGTACTGACTTCTGTAGTGCATTACACCAGGAAATGTCAGGATATGTACGGGTATCTCCAGCAGGTAGTAATGTGCCTATCAGTTTCAGTACTGGTACAAACCAGCCAAAATCAGATGATGCAGCCGGTCAAAGCGCTGCCGCTAAGAAATAATTAACACTAAAGAGAGGTATGAATTTGCGTTTAGCTTTTTCATACCTCTCTTTTAACAATTTATTATGAACAATAATAAAATCACCAAAGCAAGTAGTATTGCACTTATTATATGCGGTATTTCGCTGGTTTTGGTTCTTTTCACTCCAATATGGAGAATTGAACTGGATGCACCACAATATCCCGAAGGCTTAGAATTGCTTATTTATGCCAATAAACTGGGCGGTAATGTTGAGATTATTAACGGCCTGAATCATTATATTGGAATGAAGACCCTTCATGCGGATGATTTTATTGAATTTAAAGTACTTCCGGGTATCATATTATTTTTTGCAGCCTTTTTTGTTCTTGGCGGTCTGCTTGCCAGAAGGAATCTGACCACCCTCCTGCTCGGACTATTTGTGGTGTTTGGTGTATTGGCTATGGTTGATTTTTGGAGATGGGAATATGATTATGGGCACAATCTGGATCCAAATGCAGCCATCATCGTACCGGGAATGGCTTATCAGCCACCACTGATCGGATTCAAACAGCTTCTTAATTTTGGGGCATTTTCAATTCCGGCAATCGGTGGATGGATTTTTATAGGTGCAGGTGTTGTCCTTTTGGGTGTTGTTGTTTTTGAATGGAAAAGGAAAAATAAAATTAAACACCCAAAAAATAGCTTGAACCTTGCAATAATTGGTCTATCTGCCTTGCTTTTTAGTTCATGCAGCACAGAACCTGATCCGATCCGGATCGGTAAGGATAATTGTGATTTTTGTAAAATGACCATTAGTGATTCCAGATTTGGAGCTCAAATTGTAACGAAGAACGGTAAAAAGTATAAGTTTGATGACCAGCATTGCTTGTCTCAGTTTTTACATGAGGATAAAGTTAAGGATGAAGACCTTGCAGGTGTTTATTTTGTGGATTTTAATGAACCGCACGGGTTTATTAATTCCGAAAATGCATTTTACCTTCAAAGTCCTTCTTTAAAAAGTCCGATGAATGGCAATATAGCCGCTTTCAACGATAATGAGAGTTTGGAAAAAGCCGTTCAAAAATTTTATGGTAATAAAATTACCTGGGAGGAGATGCTGAAGTGAGATGGTTTCTCTTCATATTTTTTATTCTTTTATATTGTAATGCTTCAGCAGCTAATATTTATGTTGGGGCAAAACGCAGTCACAAAACCATCAGTTCTGCTTTAAATGCAGCTCAATCGGGAGATACAATTTTCGTTGATTTTGGACATTACAAAGAGAAAAACCTCATTATTAACAAAAGTATTGTACTTAAGGGGATCGGTTCTCCGGTACTCGATGGTGAAAGGAAATATGAAATTATTTCTATAAAAGCCAACGGAACGGTTGTAGACGGATTCAAACTGATCCATAGTGGGATCTCCAGCCTTGAAGATTTAAGTGGAATTAAGGTTTATGATAGCAGAGATGTTGTCATCAGGAATAATATTCTGGAGGATACTTTTTTTGGAATATATATCCAGAATGGTATAAACTGCAGTATAGAAAACAATCAGCTCCTTGCAATAGGTTTAGAAGAGCAGCAGAGCGGAAATGGAATTCATTGCTGGAAGGGAGACAGCTTAAAAGTAATCGGAAATAGAATATCCGGACACCGGGATGGAATATATTTTGAGTTTGTTAAAAATTCAGTGATCTGGAGAAATGTGGCAAAGAATAATCTTCGTTATGGCCTGCATTTCATGTTCTCTGATGATGATATGTATGTAAACAATGTTTTCAGAAATAATGGTTCCGGAGTATCAGTGATGTATTCAAACCGGATCAAAATGTTTAGCAATTATTTTGAGGAGAATTGGGGTGATGCATCTCATGGAATTTTACTCAAAGAAATTTCAGATGGTCTGATGGAAGGTAATTATTTCAAAAGGAATACCAGCGGAATTTATATGGAAGGAGCCAACAGAATCTATATGAAACGCAATATTTTTGAGAACAATGGATGGGCTTTAAAAATTCAGGCGAGTTGTATGGATGTAGTGCTTGAACTGAATAATTTTATAGGAAACACCTTTGATGTGGGAACGAATGGTTCATTAGTTCTAAACCGGTTTAATAATAATTACTGGGATAAATATGATGGCTATGATCTTGATAAGGATAAGATAGGAGATATTCCTTATCGTCCGGTAAGTATGTATTCAATGATCGTTGAAAAATATCCTCCGGCAATGATCCTTTTTAGAAGTTTTATTACCAGTCTGCTCGACAAAACAGAAAAACTGATACCAAGCCTTACTCCGGAAAACCTGAAAGATACTGCTCCATTGATGAAAAGAGCTTTTTAACTGGCTTAATTTCCTGATGAATAAATTGGGTGGGAAAGAAATAGAAGAAATATGATTCAATTAAAAAAAATCAGCAAGCATTTTGGTAAACTGAAAGCTCTCGACAATGTGTCAACAATCTGTGAGCGATCAGAATGTATTGCCCTGATTGGGCCAAATGGTTGCGGAAAGACTACGCTTATCAAATCTATTCTGGGAATGGTCGTCCCGGATAGTGGTTCCATTACCTTTAATGGGAATAATATTCTGAGCCACTGGAAGTATAGAGAAGATATTGGTTATATGCCTCAAATGGGTCGTTATCCCGATAATATGACCATCGGTCAGGTATTGGAAATGATGAAAGACATCCGTGGCAAATCTGACGGTCTTGATGAGGATTTGATTAAGGCTTTTTCGGTCCAGAGCTTATTGAACAAGCGCATGGGTACTTTGTCGGGAGGAACCATACAAAAAGTAAGTGCAGCACTCGCTTTTTTGTTCAACCCCTCCGTACTTATTCTTGATGAACCAACTGCAGGTCTTGATCCTGTAGCATCGGAACTTTTTAAAGAAAAGATTCTTGCTGAAAGGGATAAGGGGAAACTGGTACTGATTACTTCCCATATTCTGAGTGATTTGGAAGATCTGGTAACCAGAATCATTTACATGCAGGATGGGAAGCTTGTTTTCCATAAGAGCATTGAAGAATTAAGACAGGATACCGGGGAAGAAAGATTGGTTAAATCAATTGCACAGGTAATGATCAGCAATTATGAATAAGATTATAAAATATGTAATTACAGATATCCTGCGCAATAGAATTGTGCTTATCTATACCGTTTTTTTACTTGCTGCATCATTCAGTGTATTCAGTCTGGAAGATAATAGCAGTAAAGGGCTGTTAAGTTTGCTGAATATAATTCTGATCGTTGTACCATTGGTTAGCATCATTTTTTCGACCATTTATATGTACAATTCTGCGGAGTTCATAGAACTACTGGTAAGTCAGCCATTGAAAAGAAATACAATCTGGCTAAGTCTGTTCACCGGACTAGCCTCTTCACTTTCAATTGCATTTTTAATAGGAGCTGGTATCCCGGTTCTGATTTATCAGGCCAATTTAGTAGGATTTACCATGCTTCTGACCGGGGTGTTGCTCAGTATTATTTTTGCGGCTATCTCATTTCTGGCTACTGTACAAACCCGCGATAAGGCGAAAGGAATTGGCGCAGCCATCATGCTTTGGTTATACTTTTCCCTGTTATTTGATGGCCTGATTTTATTTCTCCTGTTTCAATTTGCTGATTATCCGATGGAGAATGCAATGATTGCCTTTAGCGCATTGAATCCAATTGACCTGAGCCGTATACTGATTCTGCTTCAGCTGGATGTTTCAGCAATGATGGGATATACAGGTGCAGTGTTTAAAGAATTTTTCGGAGCAAATAATGGTCTTATATTTTCATTTTTTGTCCTTTTATCCTGGATTGTAATACCAGTTTGGTATTCCACCAGGAAGTTCAATTCTAAAGATCTGTAGCATGAAAAGACATGAAGCACTTATCCCATTATCAAGAGATCATCATGGGACATTGATACTGGCCAGATTATTAAGATCAGATGCACCTCCATTCAAAGAGCTTCCTACTGATGCAAAAGGAAAGGCAGAATATGCATTGAAACATTATCGGGAAGAACTCATAAATCATTTTGAACAGGAAGAGAAAATGATACCGATGTTAAAGGGAATAAATACTACTCTGGATAGTTTGCTTGCATGCATGAAAGCCGAGCACCAGGAATTACATTCCCTGTTTAATTCCATTAACCTGGATCAGGATCTATCTGCCCAGCTTGATGTTATCGGGCGGACTCTTGAAAGCCATGTACGTAAGGAGGATAGGGTAATATTTCCACTGATTCAGGACTCCTGTTCTGAAGAAGTTTTGAATAAACTTGCTGATATTTTTATTGAAAAATAAATTGAAAAGAGATATTGAAAACAGGTCGGATATTGAACTTATGGTTGATACTTTCTATAAAAAAGTATTAGCAGATAAACAGCTTGGGTTTATTTTTCAGGATGTTGCTAAGGTTAACTGGTCAACCCATATTCCACTATTATATGATTTTTGGGAAAACGTAATTTTATTTACAGGATCATATGAAGGAAATCCGGTGAATCTGCATAAACATTTGCACACCATTGAGCCCCTTAGTAAAACTCATTTTGACCGATGGAATAAGCTTTTTATTATAACCGTAGATCAATTATTTGAAGGTTCAAAAGCCGGGCTTGCCAAAGAGAGAGCCATTAGTATTTCAGGAATTCTAAGAGACAAAGTACTTGAATATCATGAAATAAACAGGATTGAAAAGCCCGAAACTGAAAATAAAATGGACCAAAAACAGTCACAGACAAGAAAGGGGATTACTTTTAAGTAATCCCCTTGTCTTTAGTAAAAAATTCTTTCTTCGGTTTGAGGTTTATTTAGCAGTAGGTGGTAATAATACCGCATCAATTACATGGATGATTCCATTTGAAGCAGGTACTGATGCAACAATATTGGCTCCGTTAACCGTTACCTTACCATCTTTGACACCAATGGTAACATCATTGCCGTTTACCTGACCTATTACCTGACCATCACTTAGATTTTCGGTCTTGAATACCCCAACAGTAACATGGTACTGCAGAATATTGGTCAGGTCATCTATGCTTTCCGGTTTTAAAAGACCATCAACGGTTCCTGCAGGCAATTTATCAAAGGCTGCATTCGTAGGAGCGAATACAGTAAATGGCCCGGCATTACTCAATGCATCTACCAGTTTTGCTGCCTGTACAGCTGCCACTAATGTAGTGTGATCCTTACTGCCAATTGCAACCTGAACAACGTTTTTTTGTGACATGTCATCCTGAACGCCCGACTGTCCGACAGCCTGACTTTCCTCACTAGGTTGTGTGCCGGCACTTTGTTCTGTTCCGCTATTGCAGCTCAGTAGTACACAGACGCCGATCATAGACGTAGCTAATAAAATCTTTCTCATAATATTTAATTTAGTTTTCTTACATCCAATTTATTCAAAAATATCCCTTTATACTATGACTTTAATCACATTTAAATGATTTTTTAATCATATTTTTAGGATATTAAATATCTGTAAATCAAGAGTATACAATGCTTATGGTAGATACAGTCCAGTGAAAATGGATGCAGGGTCAAACGAGTTTTAAAAAGCTCAAAACATAACGATTTTTTAAGTTTAGATAAAAAAACCGGCTCTTAATTTTAGAGCCGGCTGATTGTTTGTCTGTTTAGAACCTCTGTTCAACAACAGGGTTTAAATGCTGTAGCCTTTCTTCGATTTCAAGGAGTTCATTTAACATTTTTTTCCTGTAAACTTCAGTCTGGTCTGTAATTTTAGGAATCAGCTGTTTATAGTATTCGATCCCATTTTCCAGCTGTTCTTTAAATTTCACAATGTATTTTGCTTTTTTGTCATTCATTTCCTGAATCTGTTTGCTGATATCCTTTTTGAGGTATTCCACATAAAGATTGAGCTCATTAACAAATAGGTTGGGGCGGTCAGGGTCATTCAGTAAGTTCAGTTTACCATAGATATGGCTGACCATTTCATCCAATGAGAATTTACCACTGAAGTATGCGATATTTGGTCCCGGACAAATAACTGTTGCCTGACTCTCCTTGGGTTTAAGAATGTCGTTTTTCAGGTATGCCGGTGCTGCAAGTCCTTCGCAAAGACATAGTTTTTCAGTAATCTCCTCAAATTTTGTCTGGAATTCCCCGGCATTCAGACCTTCTCCCTGAAGTTGCTTGATTTTAAGATTCTGATATTCTCTGGAGGCAGTACAGATTGGCTGCTCAGTAAATTCGGTATTGGATGACAAGAATTTTTTAACACATGGACTTCCTGGTCTTCCTTTGGCAATACGTTCAAGGCGCTGTTTCTCGGCAGTACTTTTTCTGAAATTGTTAAAGGGAATGCCAAGAGGCGAAGAGCTGCTGATATAAAAATCATCATGAGTAGCCGTAGAAAGTAGTTCAAGTGTTTCGGCATCCACATTTGTTGCTTCAGGTACCAGTAAAAATGGGCTTCCCCATCCAGTGGCGTCAAGCTGATAATAATTCATCAGAAAATTGTTTTCATCTGAAGTTCCAATACCTCCCTGAACACTTATTTTTAATGCAGGAATACTTGATAAATGAATTCCTTTTTCTTCTATCGCTTTGCTGTAAATCTGGTATAATTCATCAATCATTTCCTGTTTTTTGGTTTTGAATTCCTCCAAAATCGGACCCAGGAGATAGCCTTCAGTCGCGAAGGCATGCCCACCACAATTCAAACCAGATTCTACACGAAATTCTGAAACCCAAAGACCTTTTTTAGCCAGAAATTTTGCCTGTATCAGCGCCGACCTGAAATCACTTACCTTCAGAATAATACTTTTTCTGAAATTACTGAATTGATCGGGCAGGAATTCCGAAAAATTTTCGAGATAACTGTATAAGCGAGGATTCATTCCTGCTGACAGGACTACGGGTGTATTTAATTCACTCTGTGCAAATCCCTTCAGTGCAGATAATGCATCTGAAATTTGCTCTCCGGTAGTATTGGGGTTCATGCGGTCGACTTTAGCCATTATATTGACCTGAATCTCACCTTTCTCAATTTCATCGCGCAATTCATTCTGCATGGCAATACGTTTTACCATATCCTCTTCATTGAGCATTTGATGATATTTTATTTTTAGCGGAGAGCTTTCCGGCAGAAGATTAAAGTATCTTGTTATGTCAGTACCCTCTGTAAATGCTTCACGGCGCAGTGTTTCAAACTGTTTGTCAACGATTCTTTTAACGAGATTGAGGTATGCTGTGATTCTTTTACTACGGAAATCAGTTTCCTTAGGATCGATAGGAACAAACTCCTCATTGTTTTTCCCGGTGTACAATTGACGCATTCGTTCAATTAAAATATCATCAACAATTGACACCACAGAACTGATACCATAACGGGCTACTTTTATTGGTGTATCTACTGAATAGGCAAGGCCAAGAACAGGAATATGAAATGTATGACTCATGAAAAGAATTAAAAAGGGTTAATCCACGAGTGCAAATAAGGGCATTAAAGAGTTCTTAAAATATGATAGTGGTCACATATTAAAGAAATTACAATGGGATATTTTTAATTGGAACAATCAAATTATCCTGAATCAGGGTATTGAAGTCCTAATTGCTATTCCATTTCAAGTTTTCTGATCAGTTCGGCACTTTGGGCTCTTCCCTGATCAAGTCTTCCTGCAAAAAAGGTTTTCACCTGGTCAAAGTGCTGCTTATAACCCTCCATATCACCGTAGACAATGAGTGAGGACCATTCCCTGACTGCTGAATGGAATTCCAGATCGTCGCCACGGATGGTTTTGTCAAACAATGCCGTATAGATGGACTCTTCAAGTAATTCTTCATTCTTAAAAAGGTATTCAGCTATTCCCAATCGTAATCTGAATGGAGGAGTCTGACAAATCAGGTTATCATAGGGGTTAATACCAAGATGGTACCAGGCATCTACCATACTTAGCAGACTGAGGTGTGAATTGGGTTTTCGGCTTTCTGATCCTGCAGATAAGGAAAATTCCTGCATCACTTTTTCATCCAGCATAACCGGTTTATGGTTCTGCCCAAAAATAAAGTCTCTTGCCTGATATAACCTCTTACGGAAAGCTGCTTCCTCCTCTTTGATCATCAGTTTAAATAATTCTGATTCAGAGATAGCATAACGTTTTATCTGATGTTTTGCGTAGGGATTCAAAATTGCAAGTCCGCCATAAATATGAGCCTTATAACTAAAGATTCTAAGTGTAATCAGAATCTTCACATTATCAATACCGCCGAGATATGAGGCGTTTTCCCAGGGGAAGAAACCCGCCTCTTTCCATGCAGTACCCATACTCTCGAAACCCATATGAGTCACCGCCTGTGTATCAGCAACGATTTTATCATGTTCATGAAAATCTGCTATTTCTACAAGCACAGAACCCAATGTTGAAAGCAGATCTGTCATACGCTGATATGCTTCTTTAGTGGTTCTGTGAGGGATAACAATCATTTTCTGACCCTTTGGATCAAATCCGGGACCATGAAGTGAGTGACAGGTAATAATATGGGCATCCTTGGGAAGATATTTTTCAAATGCCTCTATTTCAGGATGTTTTACAGAAGTTTGTCCGGCGACAATTGCGCCATATTTTGTGTACGAGCCATATAAACTCAGAACTTCAGCAATTCGTTCTGCCTCTACAGAATAAATAATCACGTCAGAAATTCTTGATACTGCTTTGCCATCATCAAGCACTTCAATCCCATAGGGGCTAAGTTCAGTTTCGAGTATTTCTCTGCGAGCAGGCAGATCGCATCCATAAACCCTGTATCCTGCTTTAGCAAACGACTTAGCGTAGATACAGCCCATGTCACCGAGGCCTATGATTCCTATATTCATGTTTAGGGGATGATGTATATGTGGATAAACTTATCCGGTTTTAACTTTAATCAAAAAACAATAACACTCATGCTGCTGAAATAATTTTGGCAGCCATATTACCTTTAATTTGGTAAATATTATCGTCAATATTACATATTTTTCTCATATTTAATTGGGCCATATACACCAGTCTGAACAAATTAATAGCACTATGCCGGATTATATTTTATCACTCGATCAGGGTACAACAAGTTCAAGAGCAATTATCTTTAACCGGGAGGGCAGTATCGTTGCGGTTTCGCAAAAGGAATTTGAACAAATCTATCCCAAACCGGGCTGGGTCGAGCATGATCCGGTAGAGATCTGGTCAACACAGGTTTCAGTTGCCACTGAGGCTATGGTTAAAGCGGGTCTGAATCCCAGAGATATTCATGCAATTGGCATTACAAACCAAAGGGAAACGACCGTTGTTTGGGATAAAGAAACCGGGCTTCCGGTTTATAATGCGATTGTATGGCAGGACCGGAGAACTTCAGATTATTGTGATTCAATCCGGAAGGAACATGGGGAGAGAATTCAGAGGAAAACCGGGCTGATCATTGATTCTTATTTTTCTGCAACAAAAGTGAGGTGGATTCTTGAAAATGTTAGCGGAGCAAGGGAGCGGGCATTGCAGGGGAAACTTCTTTTTGGTACTGTGGATAGCTGGTTGATCTGGAAATTGTCGGGAGGTAAATGTCATGTAACTGACCAAAGTAATGCCTCACGTACGATGCTTTTTGATATAAATACCCTTCAATGGGACAAGGAACTGCTCGAAATATTTGATGTTCCTGAGCTAATGCTGCCAGAGGTCAGGTCTTCAAGTGAAGTATTCTGCGAAACTGCTGGAGATATACTGGCATCTAAAATCCCTATTGCCGGGATCGCAGGCGATCAGCAGGCAGCACTTTTTGGTCAGATGTGTACCAAAGTCGGGATGGTAAAAAATACTTATGGTACGGGATGCTTTATGCTGATGAACATAGGTAAAAAGCCGAGAATATCCTCAAATAATTTGCTGACCACTATCGCATGGAAGATAAACGGTGAAGTGACCTATGCTCTTGAAGGTGGAATTTTTATTGGTGGAGCGGTAGTTCAATGGTTGAGAGATGAGCTGGGCCTGATCAAAACATCCGGCGAAGTGGAAGAGCTGGCTGCAAAAGTAGAGGATACAGGTGGTGTTTATATGGTTCCGGCTTTTGCCGGATTAGGAGCACCACACTGGGATCAGCATGCCAGAGGTACAATTACGGGAATTACCCGGGGGACTAACTCAGGTCATTTCGCCAGGGCTGCACTCGAAAGCATTGCCTTTCAAACCATGGATGTGCTGAAGGCAATGGAGGCGGATGCGGGTACTCCAATCAGTGAATTGCGTGTAGATGGAGGTGCCACTGCCAATAATTTATTAATGCAGTTTCAGGCTGATATCATGAAATGCAGAGTTATCAGGCCAAAGGTTACCGAAGTGACTGCCCTTGGAGCAGCCTATCTTGCCGGACTCGCAACCGGTTTTTGGGGGAGTGTTGAAGAAATTGCTGAACAATGGCAGGTTGAAAGAAATTTCGAACCGGAGGATCTGGAAAATTATGATGATCTTGTTAATGGATGGAACAGGGCTGTAAGGGCAGCAAAAGCTAATGTAAACCTTTAAATTAGAGAATATCGGATATGACACCTTTTACAGCTGAGTTTTTAGGAACAGCACTATTGATTTTATTGGGCAATGGAGTTGTTGCCAACGTTGTTTTAACCGGGACTAAAGGAAACGGTGGAGGATGGATAGTTATCACCACCGCCTGGGCATTGGCCGTTTTTGTAGGTGTGGTTGTGTCTGCTCCTTATAGCGGTGCACATCTTAATCCTGCAGTTACCTTCGCTCTGGCAATCGGCGGGAAGTTTGAATGGTCACAGGTCCCGGATTACATGCTCGCTCAGATGCTGGGAGCAATGCTTGGTTCTTCATTAGTTTGGCTGAAATACAAAGATCATTTTGCCGCTACTGAGGACAAAGGATTAAAGCTGGCTGCCTTTTGCACCGGACCTGCCATAAGAAATACTTTTGCCAATCTTACCAGCGAAATTATTGGTTCATTTGTACTGCTGTTTGTAATATTCCACTTTACTAATGCAGAGATTGCAGATACTAAAACACCTGTTGGATTGGGCTCATTGGGTGCTATTCCGGTCATGTTTCTGGTTTGGGCCATAGGGCTTTCTCTGGGAGGTACTACCGGATATGCCATCAACCCGGTACGTGATATCGGTCCAAGGATTATGCATGCTATACTTCCCGTTGCCGGTAAAGGAAGCTCTGATTGGGCGTACTCATGGATACCGGTTATGGGGCCCATGATCGGAGCAGGACTGGCTGCTTTGCTTTATCTTGCTTTGAATTAAATTTAACCAGTTCCATATCCCGAATTTTTCAAATTCCGGCAAGGGAACATCTGAATTATAAATGGTACTTTCAAAGGCAAACCTTCATTTTTATATTCAAAAACGTATTTTTGTTAAATGACTGAAAAGGGCGCATTATTACATGCTATTATTGAAAATGCGATTGATGGAATCATAACAATCGATCAGCGTGGGTTAATTGAGTCAATAAATCCTTCTGCATGTGCTTTGTTTGGCTATACAATTGAAGAGGTTAAAGGCAGAAATATTTCAATGCTGATGCCTCAGCCTGAAAGAAGTCAGCATGATGAATATATTGCCCGTTATCAGCGGACGGGTACCCCGCATATCATTGGTACCGGGCGCGATGTGAAAGGCTTGAAAAAGGATGGAACTTTATTTCCATTCCGCCTTGCAGTAAGTGAAGTAAAGTATTCAGGAAGGACAATTTATACCGGATTTATTCATGACCTCAGCAGAGAAAAAGAAGCTGAGGCTCAAATATTGCATTATGCTTCACAACTCGAAAAATTAGTTGAAGATCGTACAAATTCACTTCAGAAGTCTGTTATCGAACTTCAGATGGCCAAAGAAACGGTAAGTAAATCCCTCGAAAAGGAAAAGGAACTCAACCAACTGAAAAGCCGGTTTGTTTC
The DNA here is from genome assembly GCA_964616525.1 of uncultured Sphingobacterium sp. Taxonomy (GTDB): domain Bacteria; phylum Bacteroidota; class Bacteroidia; order Sphingobacteriales; family Sphingobacteriaceae; genus Daejeonella. The sequence continues at coordinate 16,679 of CAZTRY010000063.1, forward strand.
TATGGCTTCTCATGAATTTCGAACCCCACTCAGTTCCATACAATTGTCTGCATCATTAATTGAAAAGTATAAACTTCAGGATGATGGAGCGAATATTTCAAAGCATGTCAGTAAGATAAAGAACTCAGTTGGTAATTTAACGACCATTCTGGATGATTTTCTATCTCTCGAACGTCTGGAGGCAGGTAAAATTGAAACTGCTTTTTCGAAATTTGATATAGTCAAACTTTCTGAGGAGATTACTGAGGAAATGCAAATGATGGCAAAAAGAGATCAGAATATCATCTATCAGCATACGGGGCTACATAGCACGGTATTGCTGGATCAGAATTTGCTTAGGAACTGTATCATCAATTTAATTTCTAATGCCATTAAATATTCAGGCGAAAATACCTTCATTGAGTTCAATACTGAACTTACGGATAAGGAGTGTATTGTAACTGTCAGAGATAATGGAATTGGTATTCCTGAAGCAGATCACAAGCATTTATTTGAACCCTTTTTCAGGGCCAATAATACCGGAAATATTCCTGGTACAGGTCTCGGGCTTAATATTATCATGCGTTATGTTAATTTGATGGGTGGAAAGGTTAATTTTACAAGTCTGCCTAAACAGAAAACAATTTTTACCCTAAATTTTCCACAGTAAAATCCTATGAAGAAGAAGAAAATTCTAATAATCGAAGATAATGAGGATATCAGGGATAGTTCTGTTGAAATTCTGGAACTTGCCGGTTATGAAGTTTTGGAAGCAGATAATGGTAAAATAGGAGTTGAGCTGGCACAGCAGCATATTCCGGATATGATACTTTGTGATATCATGATGCCTGAACTGGATGGGTATGGGGTTTTATATCTCTTGTCAAAGAATAGGGAAACCTCCAATATCCCATTTATTTTTCTTACGGCAAAAGCTGAAAGGGCTGATATGAGGAAAGGTATGGACATGGGTGCGGATGATTATCTGACCAAGCCTTTTGATGATATGGAATTACTCAATACCATCGAGTCGCGATTTCATAAGAAGGAAAAAATCGAAGCCTTTTACGGTAAATCCTTTGAAAGTCTTCAGCTTCTCACTAACCAGAATCAGGGCCAGGGACTGGAAGAATTAAAGAAAATTATCGCCGACCGCAAGGTTAAACAAGTCAGGAAAAAGCAGATTATTTATTATGAGAGTGATGCAATCACAGGCATATATTTAATTCTAAGCGGGAGGGTGAAGGCGGTTAAACTAAGTGAAGACGGCAGAGAGCTGGTTACAGGAATGTATGGACCAGATGAATACCTGGGCATACAGGCCATGCTTTCAGGAGATCAATACAATGAAACTACTGAAGCTGTTGATGATACTACCATTTGCCTTCTTCCCAAGGATACTGTAAAGCAGCTTCTTGATACTTATACAGATATTGGTCAGAAATTTATCAAAGTGCTCTCCAGCAATCTGATTGAGAAGGAGGAGCAATTACTTCAACTTGCCTATCACTCCGTGAGAAAGCGAATGGCCGAGATCCTGATCCGGCTTGCAAAGCAGCAAAATACCACCGAAAATTCTGAAGCCCAGATCCGCATTTCAAGGGAAGATCTGGCATCAATGGCAGGAATGGCTACTGAAACAGTTAGCAGAACCCTTAGTGATTTTAAGGATGAAGGAATCATTGAAAAGAAAGGCAGCGTGATTGATATCATTGATTTTTCAAAGCTCCTTAAAATGAAAAACTGATAAAGATCATTTTTCTTTATGACATCACTCATTACGGAACCTTATTCCTAAAAGTACTTTTGGAATAAATGTTTCATTAATGAAAGTTGTTGCCTATAGTGTCAGAGAGTTTGAAAAGGAATTTGTAGCTCGTGCAAATAAAAAACAACACGATATTACACTCATTTCTAATTCCCTAAGCCTTGAAACTGCAGTTTATGCACAGGGCAAAGAGGCTGTTGTAGTATCAACCCAGGACGATCTCTCTGAGGAGGTAATCCAGAAACTGGCCGACCTGGGCATTAAATACATTACGACACGTTCTGTGTCGACCGACCACATTGACAGAAAAGCAGCCGGTAAAAGAAATATAAAGCTGGCAAATGTACCTTCTTATTCCCCCGCAGCAGTTTCGGAATATACCCTGATGCTCGCTCTTTCTTTAGGCCGAAGGATCATCCCGACAGTGAACAGTAGCCGTGAATTTGATTTCAGAATAGATCAGCATATCGGTTTTAATTTTAAAGGAAAAACTGTAGGAATTGTTGGTCTTGGAGCGATTGGGAAGGCAACTGCCGCAGTTTTCAGCAGCCTGGGATGTAAAATCCTTGGCCATGATTGCAGCCCTGTCCCGAACCTTGATGGTATAGAAGAAGTTAGTTTTGAACAGCTTTTGGAGGAGTCAGATATTATATCCCTGCATATTCCATTAACTCCCGAAACAAAGCATATTATCAATATGCAGAGCATTTCCAAAATGAAAAATGAAGTGATGCTCATTAATACCAGCAGAGGCGGACTGATCAAATCTGAAGACCTGGTAAAGGCTCTAAAGACTGGTAAGATCGGTTGGCTGGGTCTGGATGGATATGAATTTGAGAAGGATATGTTCTACTTTGATCATCGTTCCGATCGGGTAAAAGATCCGATTATGGAGGAACTGTTATCATTTCCTAATGTAATTATTTCGCCACATCAGGCATTTCTTACTAATGAGGCTCTTCAGGAAATTGCGAACCTGATCATTAAGAACCTGGATAACTGGCAAGCCGGGAAATGCTCAGGAAAGGCCTGTGTATGTGCTGATGGCTGTTCGAAACACTGAATTACAAGACTCAAACTACCAATTATGAATACCCAGAATCTGATTAATAAATACCATGTGGCTGCCCCGCGGTATACCAGTTATCCAACTGTGCCTTATTGGAATACAGATGTTCCTGATATCAGCCAATGGAAAGAATCTGTTAAGTTTTCTTTTGATCAAAGTAATTCCGCTGATGGAATCAGCCTGTATGTGCATTTACCTTTCTGCGAAAGCCTATGCACTTATTGTGGCTGTAATACCCGCATTACCCGGAATCATCAGGTAGAAGATCCTTATATTCAGGCAGTTTTGAAAGAATGGGCATTGTACAGAGAGGTATTTGCTGATAAGCCGAAAATTAAGGAAATTCATCTGGGTGGAGGCACCCCGACATTTTTTGCCGCTGAAAACCTCAGGCTTCTGATAAATGGCCTGACTTCAGATGCCGATTTACATCCTGATGCAGAATTTAGTTTTGAAGCTCATCCAAACAATACCAGAGAAGACCATTTAAGAACATTATATGATCTGGGCTTTAGGCGTTTGAGCCTTGGTATACAGGATTTTGACCCAAAAGTTCAGAAGATAATCAATCGGATGCAAAGCTTTGAACAGGTAAAAGCTGTAACTGAATTGGCAAGAAAGATAGGCTATCATTCAATTAATTTTGATCTGATCTATGGCTTGCCTCTTCAAACTTATGAAGGGTTGGGGGATACCATCTTTCAGGTTGAGAAACTAATGCCAGACCGTATCGCATTTTATAGCTATGCTCATGTGCCATGGATCAAACCCGGTCAAAGGAGTTTTACAGAAGCAGATCTTCCTTCGGTAGAAGAGAAACAACGATTATATGAGTTGGGCCGTCAGATGTTTACTTCAATGGGTTATGAAGAGATAGGCATGGATCATTTCGCACTCAATACCGACAGCTTGTTCAAGGCTGAACATTCGGGAAAACTGCATCGGAATTTTATGGGATATACCCACCAATACACACAACTGATGGTTGGTCTTGGGGTTTCATCTATCAGTGACAGTTGGTTTGCATTTGCACAAAATGTTAAAAAGGTTGAAGATTACCTTGAAATTGTGAATAGTGGCAATTTGCCTGTTTTCAAAGGGCATCATTTGTCTGAGGAAGATCTGATCATCAGGAAGCATATATTAAATCTGATGTGCAAAGGGAAAACAGACTGGAATATGAACGAGCCTTTGATTGATGCTATGGTATCAGGTCTGGAGCGTGCTAAAACACTTCAGGAAGATGGATTGCTCATTATCAGGGATCATAGCTTAACTGTAACACCGCTTGGAAAACGATTCCTGAGAAATATTTGTATGGCCTTTGATGCTCATTTATGGGCCAGCCAGCCTGAAACACAGCTGTTTAGTATGGCAGGCTAGTTCCGGGTCAAGCCCGGAATGACAGGTCAGGTCTGGATGACAGGTGAGGTCTGGAATGACAGGTCAGGTCAGGAAAGACAGATCAGGTCTGGAATGACAGGAATCCTACTATTATTTTCATTCGACCCGTTGTCAATTGCGGGCTTGACCCGTTGTCATTGCGGGCTTGACCCGTTGTCATTGCGGGCTTGACCCG
>CAZTRY010000064.1:0-20931 GCA_964616525.1 uncultured Sphingobacterium sp.
GCCTCAGCTGGTGCGGTAGGCACAGTCAAGGCCAAACCATTAACTTTAATAGCATTCCCGCACGTGCGGGACAGCGGCGGCATTTATTCGTTTTTGTCTATTGTTTTTAAGGTACTCATGGTCTCGTCGTTCCTCCTCGGCATGTTACTTTTCTGCTGAAGGAACCTCCCGAAGGGAAGCTTGAGCACAAATAAAAAAACAAAAAAAAGGCGAAAAAAGTAAAGAGAATAATTATAAGTTAGGATTAGGATCATAATTCCTCAAACTTAAATCTTCTCCGGACACTGGTGGTTTGAAAATTTGAAGATTTGGAGATTATTATCTCCAAGCACAAATTTTTTCTCATTTTCAAATTCCCAAATCTTCAAATCTTCAAATTACCCGGTTATTCAATAATCAGGTCATTTTATTCGACAAATAAACAATCATCAGTTTCAATAATTATTTTTGCATCATAAAAGAGCAGTTTTTGTCTTTTACATTTGAACAGATGGAAGAAAATGAAGAAAAGCCTGACCTTGTTGTTTGGGACAAGGAAAAAGGCTATTATCAAAAGGGATTGAGCTATGGTACTAATGTAAGTGCTCCGGCAATAAACCTCGAAAATGTTGGTGGATGGAAACAGTCTAATGCAGAACTGGCGAATAAGAATTTTAAAACAAAATTCGATGAACTGAAGGAAGCATACGATAAGCTGGTGAATGAGGTTCAATTAAATGAACTTGTTTATTCTGCCAAATATAATTTCACTCCGGTTATGGGACAGGTCTATCATTTGTACAGTAAGACAGATGATACTTTATTTCTTTCGATGATCTCTCCTGATAGCTGGAACCAGAAATACCTGGGTTCCTTCAAACTGGATGCAAGTCATAAATGGTCAAAAACTGAGGCTTTGAAATAGGTTTAGAATTTCAACTGATCTAAGCCGAGGCCAAATAATTTCAGTGAAATTTCATTTAACTTTTCTGCAGGACCACTCAGATGAATAGTTCGATGAATATGTTTAGTATTTGTACCGGGTGCCAAACTTAAAGCCGGAGAAGAACTTTCAATCTCATAAAATTTACCCATTTGCTTTCCATTAATTGGTCCATCGGTGTATGCATTAACTGCATCACCATTGAAAGGATCGTCCTGTATCTTCCAGGTAGAGTTTACATAATTACTGATGCCCTCCGGTAATGTAAATTGTGAAATTGTCAATACTTTATTTTCTGCATCATAGCTTCCGGCAATGGGTAAAGCCCGCTTTGGAGAAACCCCTATTTTACTTCGTTGTTTTGCATCTGCCTTAAATAATAGATACCCATCTTCTATCTTCAAGCGGTCAGCCCCTAATTTCCCGAAGTAATCATCAGTCACAATTTTACCAAGACTCAAGCTATCTCCTTTCCTGTACGGGATGATCACATTTGTCTGATCATTGGATTTTAGCATACTTAATACCCATATTGAAACTAAACCCGTTTGTTGATCCCAGGTCTTCGATCCGGTATTGGTTAATATATTTTCAGACTGAAATCCCACTGACCGAATATCTGAACCAAGTTCCAGCCCTAGAAATTCACTGATTAAATCATGATCAAGCAATGAGATATTTCTGTTAACTTTTATATCAAAAGCAGTACCGGTATAATTTTCAAGGTGCATTGCTTTTTCAAACTTTGCTGCTGTTGCAGTTGAAGAAACAAGATTGAAAGGTTCTGAATCTATCGCTTTGGGTACATACCAATTATCAAAAGTAAATTCAGATCCCTTCTTAAAATACAGGGCAAATTGCCCGCCTTCAGGCCCCAGCCAGAATCTTTCTTCACCGCCCACCGGGGTAAAATGTTCTGAAAATGTTCCTTCAGCAATGAGATCATGATTAATCCAGCCATAGCTCATCCCTTTTTCCCCGTCCGAAGTACTGGTCATTACCCGCCCCTGGTAAGCCGGCAGGATAATTAGCTGTGCTGCATTTGCTGAATCCCTGAGCAAAACCAAATCCGGATGGTGTTTTTTAAGAAAAGCCAGATCATAGCCAAAAGTTCCTTTTTGATCAACATAATTCTGACAAGCACCCAAAACAACTAAAAGGGCTAATAGGACAAAATATCTCTTCACTGAAATATAATTAAGTATTTGATTGCTAATTATTTTCAATATACAAAAGAAATATTAACAACAAGGATTATCCGATCACGGATTCAATTGCCTATTTATTAACTATTAATTTCCAATTTTCCACTCTCAACCCGATAACTATCGGGTCTCAATTTTCAACTCTCAATTTTCAACTATTTTCCACCATTCCCCAAAAACCTGCTCCTTATCTTTCATCCAAACAACTTCACCGATTTGAGGTGTAACCAGGGGCAAATTATTCATCTTACTTAGCCTCGAAACTTCATTCAAAGGCTCATCCCAACTGTGCAGGGCAAGTGAGAATTTACCGGAATGGACAGGCATAACACGTTTTGCATTGAGATCTTTAGCTGCTTGCACTACTTCCTCAGGAAGACAATGAATTGCACGCCAGGCCTGATTATACTGTCCGTTCTCAAGTATCGCCAGGTCGATAGTCCCAAAACGCTTCCCAATCTCAGCAAAATGTGTGTCGTAACCACCATCTCCGCCGATGAAGATTTTTTGTCCGGGTGTTTCAATAAGATAGGCAAGCCAGAGTGTAGTATTGCGTTTAAAGGTTCGGCCGCTGAAGTGTCGCGCAGTGAGTGTATGGATTTTGATATCCCCGGCAATTGTAATCGTTTCATTCCAATCCCTTTCAGATATGATTTCAGGCTGATGCCCCCACTGTTCAAAATATGCCCCAACTCCTAAACCACAGATTACATTCTTTACTTTTCCTTTAAGTTCCTTAATCGTGGAATAATCCAGGTGGTCGTAATGGTCATGACTAATTAAGAGATAATCAATCTCAGGCAGATCCTTTACACCATAGCTATTGGTCCCTTCAAAAGCCCTGGTTGTACCCGGAACAGGTGATGCATTGCCACTGAATACCGGATCAACCAATATCTTAAGTCCGTCAACCTGCATATAATAAGAAGAATGCCCGAACCAAACCAGCACATTACTGTCGGCAGGCAGACTTTTCAAATCCGTTTTGATATATGGAATAGCCTTCAACGGTTTTTGTCGAGGGTCTTTATTAAAAAAGAAATTATACATAACGCCGGTCATTGAATAACCCTCGGTCAGACTGGGGGTATAGCTCAGGTTGACAAAAGCACCATCGCGAAAATGTTTTGATTTTTTCATCCGCTCCAGGCGCTCACCGGATGCAGACTGGCCGAATTGAGGCTGCTGTATATAAATAATTGTTACCAGGCTCAAAAAAGCGGTTGCAGAAATTAAAATAATCATCGTGTACTTAAAAATTTTATAAAGTCTTTTCATGTTTTGATATCAATGTGCCTGTTACTTAGCCAGCAATTTAATATCACTGATTTCAAGTATCTGTGCGCTATAGCCCTTTGTAACTGTATGAATCATTGCCTGCCCTACTTCATGCAGTGTAATCGACTGTTTCGGTAACAAATTTGTAAAGATGGCTATGAATGGTTTAAAGAACCAGGGTACATTTTTCTGTCCAGTTACAGGCTTCATAAATCCAGGGCGAAAATTATATTGCCCTTTAAAACCCAGGGCCATCAGTGCCTCTTCTGTTCGCCCCTTTACCCGCTGCCACATTTGTTTACCGTCACTTTTCGTTAGCGTACCGCTGACAAAATTGAATACCATTTCAGGGTTTGTTGCCAGTAATACTTTCGCAAAGTTCATAGTGGTATCATATGTAATCCTGCTGTAATCCGATTCCTTCATCCCGACTGAACTGACCCCTGCACAGTAAAAACATGCATCAAATCCTTCTATCTGCTTACTATAATTTGCCAGTTCGTTAAAATCAGCCAGCAAAAGCTGCTTTAACTTTGGATGCGACATTCCATAAGGTTTACGGTTAATTATCAGCACCTCCTGCACCTCATCACTTTGCAGACAGTGCAGCAATACTCCTTCGCCAACCATTCCGGTAGCACCTGTTATAATTATCTTTAATTTTTCCATATCATCTGACTTTTGGACTGAATATTCATTCCAAATAATACTAAATTTTTTTATTCCTTAATAGCATCCCAAACCAAACGCATTTGCCTTTCGAGATATTCCGGATCATTTTCCCTGCCTGAAGTCTGCATCCATCGTACATAAGTTGTAATGGTACCCGCCAGAAAATGCAGTAATGCATCCAGTTCCATCTCTTTGATGATTCCATCCTTTTGCCCCTGCTGCACCAGACTGATTACCGGAAGAAAATCCTGCTGACCAGTTGTGCGCGTCGCTTCTGTAATAATCGGGGAACTATGGAACTGATCCATAAAAGCAAAGCTTTCAGGATATTTGAAGTAAAAACCAACCATAGCTTCATAAAAAGTAAAAAAACTAGCTTTTAAGGACAAATCAGGATCTATGGTCTTAGCAATCAGGTGGACTTCCGAACGTTTGATGTGCAGGTAAATTGCATTAATCAGTTCTTCTTTAGTAGCAAAATAATTATAGATCGTACCCATACCGGTATTTGCTGCTTTAGCAATTGCCGACATGGGTGTAGCCTGAACCCCACGTTCGGTGAGTAGCTTCATGGCTGCCTGTATGATCTGTTCCTTTTTATCCACGAAGCAAAGTTGAGGATTTGGAATGAATATTCCAAATAAAAGATAAAAACCCGATCAAGATCAAAAACTATCTCCTGGCATTTATTTCAGATTCGATACGCTTAGATAATTTATGCTTAAAATTTTCATCTAAATCAGGGAGATTCTCATCGCCGGTAAGAAATTGCATTTTGACCATCTTATCAATCAGCAAACTCTGTTGTTGAAATAATTTGCAAACGGAACAACCTGCCAAATGTAATTTAAGCTCGAATCTTTCCTTAATTGAGATTCTGCTCAGATTCTTCTTCTCGATTAGTAAAGTAGCCCTTTGGCAATTGTATGCGATTTTCATTAATGGACTCATAACCAATTTTTTTGCAGACAAGCCCTCAGGCTGAGTTTTGTCCTGTGAATAATTACCCAAAAATTCGCCTGGCTGAGTCGAAGTGCTGTAAGGATTTCATCTGTCTTTTCCTCATCCAAATGCTTCATTGTAAATACCGAAGCCCATAGTGCCGGCAGTTTTTTAATACATTCTTGTAAAACCATTTTAAACTCTTTATCCTGAAGAAGGTCTTGTTCAGATCCAATGTCTTTGGGCGCATATTCTTTTTTCCAATGTCCATTGGCTTCAACAAAAAAATCATTCTGAATTACCATCTCATCATCAACCGCCCTAATATTAGTCAAACCCGAAGATTTAGTACGGTAAAAGTCTATGATCTTATGTTTTAAAATTGCCGTTAGCCAGGTACGTTCAGAACTCCTCCCGTTAAAACCTGACAAACCTTTCAATCCTGCCAGAAATGTTTCCTGAACTAAATCCTTTGCAAGATTCTGATCATTAATGCGCCTAAACGCATACTTGAAAAGAAAATCTGCATATCGATCAACCCATTTTTTAGGGTCCAAAGACTCTGGAATCTCCACCCTCACTTCGGTTACACTAACAGCCGGCATCTAATAAACTAAAGTTGGAAAATCTTAACATACTAATTCTTAGTCGAATAAATTCCTAAACCCTTACAAGGTATTGAAAAAAAATATACAAGGTTTTGTGCAAGCTCCAAAATAAAAAAGTTGAAAATAGTTTGTAAGGTTTCAATAATTGAACCGACCAAAATCAAAAACAAAAATATATGAATCAAAGCCTTGTCCTCCTCCTTTTATTATTTGCCTTAGTGGCCTGTAAAAAAGAAAATACACCAAATCTTATTCTGGATGAAAAAGTAGATCAAAATCAGGTTCTGGAAAAAGCTAAGGGAACCTTCTCCAACGGGCCATATGGCACCGCATTCGGTCAGGCAAAGATCTATACTTCTGGCTCAGTTAATAAACTGGCATTAGAAAATTTCTCATCCAGTAATGGTCCCGACCTAAAGGTTTACCTCAGTAAGGAAAAAGATCCTGTCAACTTCATCAATTTGGGTGATTTGAAAGCTACCGGTGGGAACCAGCTATACGACATCCCTAATAATATTAAAACTACCGACTATAAATATGCCCTAATCTACTGCAAAAGATTTAGTCACCTGTTTGGCTTTGCTGAAATTAATTAAACTTAAAAAAATGAAATACTTATTCTCTATCCTAATTACTTTTCTTGTCTTGAATACTGCTTTAGCACAAAAGACTCAGCGAACTAAAAACTATAATATCGATAAAACCACCCTCGCAATTCAAGGATATGACCCCGTAGCCTATTTTATCTCAAAAAAAGGAATTGAGGGCAAAAAGGACATCAATTTGATTAGTGAGGGTGTAACCTACTATTTTTCGACCGTTCAAAATCGTGAATTATTTAAAGCTAACCCTTTAAAATATGAACCGCAATTTGGTGGTTGGTGTGCCTATGCGATGGGCGAAAATGGCGAAAAGGTATCCGTTGACCCCGAAACCTTTAAAATTATAGACGGTAAACTTTACCTCTTCTACAACAAATTTTTCAATAACACCTTGAAAGAATGGAATAAAAATGAAAATGCGCTTAAACAAAAAGCCGAGCAAAATTGGGCCAAATTCAAATAAATCAATTTAAAATAGAACACATGAAAAAAGTATTAACTCTCACCGCTTGCCTACTATTAATTATAACCGTAGCCAAAGCCCAAAAATCTGAAATCTTTGTTAGTGCCGGTAAAGCTATTAAAGGCTATGACCCTGTGGCATTTTTCAAAGAATCTAAGCCTGTAAAAGGATCCGACAATATTTCATTCCAATACAAGGATGCAACATGGTATTTTTCTTCTTTAGAAAATTTGGAAAGCTTCAAAAAATCACCTGAGAAATATGCTCCGCAATATGGTGGCTATTGTGCTTATGGAACTGCAGGTGGGCATAAAGCTCCCACACAAACTGAAACCTGGACTATTGTGGATGGCAAGCTATATTTTAACTACAACGAAAAAGTTAAGGAGTCATGGAACAAGGAACAAGCAAAACTTATAGAAAAAGCGAATACACAATGGCCTCTGATCAAAGACAAACCTTAATCAATTTATAATGAGCATTCAAAAACAAAGCAAAATTATTTGGATCCTAAGAATTATTGCCGCAGTTATATTATTGCAAACATTGTTCTTCAAATTTTCAGCAGCCCCGGTTTCTGTTCACATTTTCAACGAACTGGGAATGGAACCATGGGGAAGAATTGGAATTGGAGTAATGGAATTAATTGCAGCTATCCTTATCCTCATTCCAAAAACAACACTATATGGGGCTATTTTAGGTTTTGGTCTCATGTTTGGTGCTCTGTTCTTTCATCTTAGCAAACTTGGTATTGTGATTCAGAATGATTCCGGAAAACTATTTATGCTGGCAATAATCGTTTTTGCAAGTTGCTTGTTTCTTATAATCTCAGAGCGGAATAAACTCTTATCCTTCCTCAAAAAATAAAAGCGATGATCAAGCAAATCCATCAATCTATCAGCCACTTGCTTATTCAACTTGAAAATGCAGTTCAGGAATTGTCAGATCAGCAATTCAGTGAACCTATACCCATACTCGGTGATTCTACAATCGGTCAGCACCTAAGGCATACTTTGGAATTCTATAACGAACTTGATGATGCTTACCAATCCGGTATGATCAATTATGACCAACGCAAAAGAGATCATAACTTACAAACCTGCAGAGAAACAGCAATAGCTAAGATCCGACAGATCAGGAGCAACTTAAATTGGGAAAATAAAGAGTTAAAAATCAGAGTTGAATACGATGATGTGGATATCACACAACAGCAAATACAAACAAATTATTTCAGGGAATTAGTTTACAATCTTGAACATACCATACATCATATGGCCTTGATCAAAGTTGGCGTTTCCATTAGTTCCCGAATAATATTACCTGAGGATTTTGGAGTAGCTGCTTCTACCATCAAGTATAGAAAATCATGTGCACAGTAAGTTATATTCCTTCCGGAGATGGCTTTATCGTAACCTCAAACCGGGATGAAAACATTTCACGCGAATCTGCTTATCTTCCGGTCATTGAAAGTTTTGGGAACAATCAGTTCGCATACCCAAAAGACCCTAAGGGTGGCGGCACCTGGATTGTCAGTAAGAATGCATCAGAAGTAGCGGTATTGCTAAATGGGGCATTCGAGAATCATACTAAACTTCAATCTTATCGCAAAAGCAGAGGCCTGATTTTAATGGAGGTCATTCGTTCTAATTCTCCGGAAAAGGCATTTGAAGAAATAAATTTATCTGAAATTGAAAACTTCACCTTACTACTTTTCAAAAAGGATAGTGTTTTAGAATGCAGATGGGATGGTATTCGAAAATACAAAAAATCAAAAAATGCCAGCTTGCCTCATATTTGGTCTTCAGCAACTTTATATCCGAATGCCATAAAAGAACAAAGGGAAACTTGGTTTTTGAATTGGCTTAAGGTAGAATTGAATATTGATCAGTCCAAGGCAATCAGTTTTCATCGCAATACAGGCAGTAAGGATAAAGAAAATGGATTGCTTATAAAGCGAAACAATAACATTTCAACTGTTAGCATTACTTCAGTATATATTAATTCCACGAATTCAAAATTGTGGTATGAAGATCTTATATCAAGTTTTACTAAGAAAATTAATCTTCAAACTTACCCGGATCAGAAAGAACCACTCATAGAAAGACTGAAATTAGACCTTAGAATTATTGCAATCAAGACTTTCAATTGGGAATATTGGCCAATTCATGTTGTTTACCTGCCGATGTATATTTATTGGCTCTATCTTAGCACCAGGGCCAAATCATTATTCTTTTTCAGCACTTCTAATCCCACAAGAAAAAATGCAGGTTTTGCGATGGAAAAAAAAAGCGATTGTTTTAAGCATCTCGCAAAGCATTTTTATCCTAAAACAATCCTCTGTCAGCCCGGTTACACTAAAGATAAACTAAATGCAAAGTTAACCGATGTGGAAATTGATTTTCCGTTAATTGCAAAACCTGATATGGGTGAAAGAGGAATAGGTGTAAAATTAATAAACACACTTACCGAACTCGCTGAATATAGCAAAATGAGTAAATCAGATTTTTTAATTCAAAGTTTTATAGATTATCCACAAGAAGCAGGTTTCTTTTACCATCGTATTCCCGGTCAGGAAAACGGCCAAATCACAGGGATTGTGGGCAAGCACTTTCTTACAATAGCAGGGGATGGAAAATCTACATTAGAAAAGCTGATCAAAAAGAGCCACAGGCATCTTTTGCAACTTAAAGTGCTTAGAAAAATATACGGCAAGCAACTTGAACAAATACTTCAAGACGGTGAAGAAAAGTTACTAGTACCTTATGGCAACCACTGCAGAGGCGCTAAATTCATCGACCAAAGTTTTATGATTAACGAAAAAATAACAAGTGTTATCGACCATCTTTGCAAGGAAGTACCTGAGTTCTATTTTGGGAGACTCGATATCAAATTTTCAAGCTGGGAGGAACTTGAAAGGGGCGAAAAATTTTCAGTCATTGAGTTGAACGGGGCAGCCAGCGAGCCAACTCATATTTACGATTCGAAACATTCCATCTTCTTTGCCTGGAAGGAAATAAAAAGGCATTGGGATATACTATTTCATATCAGTAAATTAAATGCAGAAAATAATTCAATCCCCAAGATGAATACTTTGGAGGGTCTTAAGATGCTTAGGGAACATCATTTACATGTTAAAAGTCTCTGCAATGTATGAATTGTCCTAAATTGAAATTGGCGAAACTTCTATTTGAATTTATAGTTAGGACGGAGTCTATTCACTTTAATGCCCCCAAAACCTACACTCAGGGATAATTCATTAAGTCCTGTTTTGAAAGTAAATGTCTTTGATAATACCTGAAATGAATCTTAAAAAAAACAGTAAATAAAATACATCAACAGCAACCTGTAGCACCGCAACATGCTTTAGCCACGGGCAATGGACTACCTATCTCAATTTCTTCTTCTGTGGCAGGCCTAACTTCCATTACCTGAAGCTGATAAACTAAACTCTCCCCTGCCAGTGGATGATTCGTATCCACAATGGAGTATTCAGAATTCCCTTCTATTAAAACACCCTCCCGACCATCCGCAAGCAGAACTAATTCTCCGGCCTCCAGATTCAGAATGTCAGGCAGCTCAACATTGCTAAGCTGAAGTACCAGATCCTCCTCCTTTGGGCCAAAGGCTTCAGAAGGATGAATAACCACATTTACCTCATCACCAACTTTCTTTCCATTCAAAGCCTCTTCTAGTCCGGGAAGAATATTACCTGCCCCATGTAAATAATATTCAGGAGACTAAGCCCGGGTATCCTGTATTAATACTTCATTAATACTCTTCAGGGTATAATGAATGGAAACCACTGTATTCTTTACTATTTGCATAACTTATACTTTAAGAGTCAAATTCTGACCCGGCAACATCTTTATTGGAGCTGAAAATTGAATGGTACATCTGTTTCCATCCTGTAAAAATACAGCCGGAACAATCTGGTCCTTAAACTTCACTTCTGCACTTTTCACCGTATGCTGCGTAACTACTGAAAAACTATTCAGAGTTAATTCCCCATAACGTACAGCAAGTGTGGCGGCAAGTTTTTGGTTTTCTATTACCTGCTCATAAGTCCCCCAGCCTGCCGCAGCCGTAAATGGAGCCTTAAACTTTTCCGGATTTAATTTCGGATCAAAGCCCATATGCCCCTTCGGCCCATGATATTCATACCCGCAGGCACTAATAAATGTTCCATAACTGGCCATGGCTCTGGCATAGTGGTCGCTACACTCAATCTCATTAAATGGATTTCGCTTTGCGGCATGGTAGCGGTCATGAATCATTCGGGTAATAACCATAGCCTCATCCCTCATTCCCTCGGCCATCATATGAGATGCTACCTGATGCTCAAAACCACTCATACATTCATGGAAATAACCCAATTGCCAGGTGACATTATCCCCATATGGTTTGGCTTCATTTTTTGGGTTGGTATTCATCACCATACCTCCTTCACCGGCAAGTGCATAAGGTCTTCCGCCGGCACGTTCTTTAATATAAGGACCAACATCAGGCGTGAAATTATACTTCCATAAGGACTGGAGTGCCTTAAGTGTTTTCTCCTTGCCGATGATCCGGCCTAAAGAAACCTGATGTGCCCAGCTTTGACCGTAAACCTGATCGATATGACAGGTGTTATAGGACCCCAGCTTTTCCCGTCCTTTAATCTCATCGGGTTTATGAATAAAATACTCCCCATTAAAAAGCTTTTCCTCCATATTTTTAGTGCCCTTGCTCACATACACTTCACATACTTTTTGAAAAGGCAGATCATTCATTTCAGCAGCCATTGCAGCCCCCGCCTTAACCGCAGCGATACATAAGCCAACCAGCCAGGCAATTTCCCCATCCCAAACCGCATCCAGAGTGTTTTCAATTGGCGTATCCTCCATCCCATCCCGGTTTTTATCCTGCCGGATTACCCATTCAGTTGCCCGCTTAATTTTCTCCCAGTTTTTTGTAAGAAACAGCTTGTCAGCACTCATCAAATGTTCACGGTAAATACGCAATATGGTTCCTGCCTGTCCATCAATAGCCGCAGTCTTAACTACCTCACCCCGATACCAGATCATTCCATCGTCTTGCAAAGACAAACCCAGGTCAACTCTTTCACGAGTATCCCTTTCAATACCAGGGAATATACGACCTACAGCCTGTGCATATTGCCAAACATGGGTACATGTACCCGGACAGCAACCAACACCTTCCCAGGCGTAAAACCTGCCGGACTGGAAACGGTGTGCCGTAGTGGTAGCCAGGGTTGAAATGTTTAAAAAAGTTCGTTCCAGAAACCACCAGGGTAAACTTGAATCGAACCAGGTGTCTTTCCATAATTTACTTTCGGTGCTGAGGGATGAAAAATTCCTGTTGACATAATCCAATACCTCAAATGCTGATCCAAACCAATTTGCATAATACCGGCCTCGTTCCTGAATCGCCTGATCTAATTTTAGATTAGGAAAATACCATGCGATTGAAAAATGAGCTTCCGCAGTGCCTTTGGGCTTAATCTGAAACATTGAATTTACAGATGCTAACAACTGCTGGTCTTTAGATTTTTCAATTATTGCCTCATTCTGATTAGCAAATGAAGAAAGTGAAAGAGGAAATTGAAGATCTGTATTCAACCTGGCACTTCCGTTTAAAGCCGCAATGCCCAGAGTACCAAAATCAGGTTCCTGCAATTGGAGTAGCGTGCCATTGAGTTTAACGCTGCATTGAACACCTTTAAATTTACCTGATGTCAACACTTCATTCCTGCGGATCTCATTTACACCGGCCGAGCGTATTGAAACTTTATTCTCCACCCAACCCATTATGGAAAGACTGACGGGCTTTTCGGATTTATTTAGCACAGAAAATGAATAGATTGTACAAGGCAGCCCTGATTTTTTTTCATCGAGCGGAACGAATGGAGAATATATGTTCGCTGTAATTTCAACAGGCAGCTCCCTGGAAATATAACGAATCGTAGCCATTGGATAAGTAGCTTCAAAAACAATCTCATCCCAATCAGCGGCAATCATTTTTTTAAAATAGCTTTGTTCACCTGCCTGAATTTTAAAGGCAAAACCTTGTTCCAATGGTCGGATATCCCTGGCAGGTTGAACATAGGCTGAGCCATCTCTTGAACGGACTTTCTTTCCAACGTGCAGTTCGCTGCCCCAATCCACAGATTTAGGATCAATTCCCTCCTGCTGAGAATTGAAAATATCCCATAGCCATAAACGCCCATCACCTCCAAGGTAGACTGTTCCGGTATTGATACCACCAACAGGCATCCCAATAAACTTAAGTTCATCTTTGCTTTTAAGGTATTTACTGGCAGTACCCCGATTATACAAAGACTTTAACCATTGTGGGTCTAGCTTTTTATCGACAGGGATATTATGTACCAGCTCCCCCGGCAAAAATGGTCCGGCAATGGCTCTGGCTCTTGAAGCATACATTCCGGCAGCCAATATCCCGGAGCTCTTTAAAAAAAATCTTCTTTGCATAAAGAATAAGATCAGCTATTAGTTAGAAGCAAGAATGAATTGCTTCCTTTATGAAAAATACAGTAATTTAATTTTTAAATTCAGATCACAGACAAAAATATTTTCATGATTATTCCCAAACTAAACATCCTTCGTAATACAATACTGTTCACAGGATTGATTTGCCTCTCCCAGTATTCATTTGCACAAGTATCCTTAACAGCAGGTGAGTTAAAAATAAGTCTGAACAAACAAGGATCGGTCACAGAATTATCCAATTTATCAAGGGGTAAAAATTATAGCTATACTGATACCCTTTCATCACTGATTACTTTGGTGAGCAAGGATAACCGCTACCAGGCCAGCTCAATGAAGTACGATCAGGCACAGAAAAAAATTACGCTGAGTTATAAGGAAACTGGAGTAAATATTGATGTGAAGGCAAGCATTAAATCCAGCCATCTGGTTCTGGAAATTATCAGGGCGGTACCGGAGAGTAAAATCGATGCCATTATCTGGGGACCATTCCCCAACACCATAGGTAAAACTATAGGTGAGATCATCGGTGTGGTACGCGACGGCGAAGTTTCACTGGGCATACAAGTCTTAAACATTAAAACTCTTGGCGGAGATTATCCCAGCAAGGAAGGCAGCACCTGGGCAAGAGGCATTGCGGCAGTTCCATCTAAATGGGGAAGCAAATTACAGGCCTATTCCATTAACCGGGATCGTGAGCGCTTGGTAGATGCCTGGGGTGGATTATATAAAGACATGCCGGTTAAAGCATTAAAAGGCGAAACCGTTGTTGGAAGTAAGATAGCCATTTTCTCTTGCAAAGAATCTGAAACTTTCGACCGTTTGGAGCAGATTGAGATCGCTGAAAACCTTCCTCATCCCACTATTGGTGGCGTCTGGTATAAAAAATCGAAACTGTATGGCAAATCTTATATGATCTCTTCTTATGGGGAGAAAGATATTGATGAGATGATTGGATATACCAAACGTGCGGGACTGGTTTCTTTGTATCATGAAGGACCGTTTAAAAGCTGGGGGAATTTTGTTTTAAATCCCGAGCAATTTCCCAATGGAAAACAGGGACTGAAAAACTGTGTTGAAAAAGCACATGCTGCGGGCTTATACCTGGGTATGCATACTCTTACCAATTTCATCAATACCAATGATCCTTATGTGACACCTGTCCCGGATAACAGGCTGAGCGTCACGGGGACTTCCACATTAAACAGAAATATAGATGCTGATCAAAATACCATCGAAGTAATATCCCCTGAATATTTTAATGATGAAAAAGGGAATAATTTGCATACCGTAAAAATCGGATCTGAGTTGATTCGCTATAAATCGGTAAGCAGTACTGCCCCCTATTTGTTATTGGATTGCCAACGCGGTGCATTTGGCACTACAAAATCAGCCCATCAGGCCGGAGATCAGGTAGGAAAATTATTCGATCATTCCTACAATGTATTCTTCCCCAATCTGGATATGCAAAGAGAAGTTGCGAAAAACATAGCCGATTTAATGAATGAAACCGGAGTGGATCATCTTGATCTGGATGGGCATGAAGGAGCCCTGGCATCCGGTCAGGGTGATTATGCACTGGAACTCTTCGCCAAAGATGTGTTTGATCAGGTAAAACACGATTTTATGATTGGCACAAGTTTGAGCAAAACATTCTACTGGCATATCGGATCATACTATAACTGGGGAGAGCCCTGGTATGGTGGCTTTAAAGAAAGTATGCAACAATACCGGATTGATAATCAGGGTTTATTCGACCGCAATTATCTGCCACACATGCTGGGCTGGTACCTGCTTGCCGAAAACACTACCCTTCCGGAGATGGAATGGATGTTGTCGAGAGCTGCCGGCTATAATGCCGGATTTGCAATGGTTGCCAGGCCCGCTGCCCTGCGAAAAAACCCACTTTCAAACCAATTGCTGGATGCGATACGGGAATGGGAAAGCGCACGTAACGGAAACGCATTCAGCAAGGCTCAGCAAGAGCGATTAAAGAACCCAAAGAATGAATTCCACCTTGAAAAAAGGGCTGAAGGTCAATGGAAATTACATCAATATGCTCTATCTCCAACTTTTACGCGGGAAAAATTTGAGCGTCAGCCGGGTGAACCCACACATACCACCTGGAATTTGCAATACCCCTGGCAGGAACAAGCACTGCAATTCAGAATGCAGATAAGCGGTACACAGGGCAGCGTGAAAAATATCAAAATGCAGATCGATAATTACATGGAACTTATATTCCCTGTTGAATTAGCTGCAGGTGAAAGTCTGGTTTCTGATGGCACAGAAACAATCCGGTTTTATGATAAAAACGGAAAACCTAAAGGCTCAATCAAACTAGCAAATAAACCCCCTTCAATTTCCCAAGGAGCACATATCATTCTGATCGATTCAGATTTCAGCGGGGAAGAAACACCAAAAATTGAGGTACAGTTTAAAGGGCTGGATAAAATGGAAGAGATTGAGGTTTCTAAAAAACAATAATTTATCCATTATCCGGAAAATTTAGAATTACTATACCAATGGGAGATCAAGTTTGAGAATCAATTGATGCTCTAAATAGTGACCGCTACGCGGATTTTTGGATTAAATGATTAAAAATTAAATTAGCTCCCGCATAAAACAAACCCTATTTCAGACATGGCCGTTCAGCATAATTCTCTTTGGTTATTATCAATCATGATGATTTTTTCATCTTATGCCGGAGCTCAGGAAAACCGAACACAAGCACAAATCACAAACCGTCCTGCTGTTCAAGCCAAATTAAGTGCTGAAAATCCGATTGTCGATGGTAAAATAATTGGGGATTCATTTTGGGAAAGTATTGAACCTATCGGTGATTTAACTCAGATTAAACCAAATATCGGGGCTCCTGCATCCGAAAAGACGGTAATAAGGATTGCTTATACAGATAAAATGTTTTACGTGGCTGCTATCTGTTATGATAGTAATCCAAAGGCAATAGTTGTTTCTGACTCAAGAAGAGATGCTGATCTGACCGATGATGATAGTTTTCTCTTTATTCTCGACACTTATAACGATACTCAAAATGGTTTTTTATTCGGGACCAATGCTGATGGGATGGAATACGATGCCCAAATTGATAATGAAGGTAAAGGCAGTAATAATACCAACCGGCAGCAGGGAGGTGTAATTGGGGGTATAAACCTGAACTGGGATGCAGACTGGGATGTGAAGACTCATATTGGTGATTACGGTTGGAGTGCAGAGTTTGCTATTCCATTACGTTCACTGAGATTTACGGCAGGTGAAAACCAGATTTGGGGTATCAATTTTGAAAGGAATATTAGCAAAACCACTGAAACCGCTTACTGGGCAACAATTCCAATAGGGTTTGACCTGAAAAGATTGTCTTTAGCAGGTAAATTGAATGGATTGAACCTTAAAAATCCGGGGAATCTGAAAATCTTTCCTTACGCTTTGACACAGGTAGTAAATAATAGGGCTGTCGTTCCGAATCAATCTGATACTAATGTTGAGGCCGGAATGGATTTGAAATATAGCCTGACCCCGGGTCTGACTTTAGACTTAACCTACAATACCGATTTCGCTCAGGTTGAAGTGGATGATGAGCAGGTTAATCTGGATCGTTTTAACTTATTTTTTCCGGAAAAGAGGCCATTTTTTCTGGAAAATGCAGGTCAATTTTCCGTGGGCAGTCCGGGGGAGGTAGATTTATTTTTTAGCCGTAAGATTGGAATCAGCGAGAATGGGAATATCATACCAATCACAGGAGGAGGACGGGTTTCAGGTAAAATAGGGCAGACTAATGTGGGCCTATTGAGCATGTTTACAGACGATGTTCAAAGCCTGGGAATAGATAAGAACAGCTATAACATGGCCAGGGTGAACCACGATTTCCCAAAAAACAGATCATCAATCGGAGCGGCATTTATCAACAGAACCGGATTGGGAGATCGTAATGATGATTATAACCATGTTATGGCCGTAGATGGCAAATGGGGTCTGGGCCAAAAGGCACAAATCACCGGTTTTTTGGCAAAAAGCGCAACACCCGGAATTACCGACTCTGATCATTCCTATAAACTTCAGTTCAGTTATAACTGGGAAAGATGGGAACTCAGAGCAGCTTATACCGAACTTGGTGAAGGATTTAACCCGGAAGTAGGATTCCTTCAAAGGAGCGCTTTCAGGAAACCCGAATTTTTTATCCAGCACAGATGGCGGCCGGATCATTTATTGAATTTACTGGAACTCAGACCACATATCTCCTTCAGACAATACGCTGATTTTAAGGGCAATTTAGTTACAGGATACTTACATATTGATAATCATTGGGTTTGGAAAAGTGGCCTGGAAATTCATACAGGAATAAATTATACCACAGAAGGGGTATTACAAGATTTTAACTTATCCGGGGTTCTGGTGCCAAAATCAACCTACAAACACAATGAATTACAACTAGTCCTGATCACCAACCAAAACAAAGCAGTTTCATTAAATAGCCGAACTCTTATTGGTGGATATTTTGGCGGGGATAGAATCGCAACAACGGCAACTGTAAAAGCCAGAGTTGGGGATAAGTTGAATTCATCTGTTATTGTAAATCACAATATTTTAAATCTGCCAAATGGAGAATTCAAAGCCGTTGTACTTGGGAACCGATTGGCTTACTCATTTACCCCGCGCATGTTTGTTCAGAGCTTAGTTCAATATAATAACAGATCGAGAATTACATCAGTTAATGCGAGATTCGGCTGGCTTCAAAATGCAAATAATGGCTTATTTGTAGTAGTCAATATCGTAAAAGATAAAGATTTGTTTGATCTCTTAGATACCCGCAGCCTGACATTGAAATATACTCGCAGCTTTGATTTATTGAGTTTATAAATATTCTTGCCAGCGCAAGGGCAGCGTTTTGCCGGGCTGCTAGTCACTATGAAAACCTGCACCGGGTAAAATAAACCTTGCCGCAGGAGTTATCTTCCGGCTATTGGCAATCTGAAATAAAATGCGATTTCTTGCCGGAAATACTCCGCAGGAAAGGACTGAACTAAGCTACAAAACACAGGCATTGCTTTCCAAAAGCAATTATTTTAGCTCCAGAGCCTAATCAGATTAATTATATCCGTACTTATCATGCTTCCTTTTACCGTACTCAGGTTTTAGCTGCTTGTCAATTAGCCTTTAGAATTCCCATTTTTATTCTCGCAAAGACGCTAAGACGCAATTGGCGACAGATTAAAAATAATTTATTTAGGTGATATACTTTGCGTCTCTGCGTCTTAGCGAGAGGCCTTTTAAGATTTTCCATTCCACGCTGGCCCAAACTGTCCGTAGAGTTTAGCGAAGCGGCTCTACGGATTATCAAATGACGAGGAGTTTTTAACTCCTCCCTGGGCTGAACGCTAAAGCAATTTGTAAATCTTTTTATCAAAAGGGTTGCCAAGGCATAAATTGCCCAAAACTGATATTATGATAAGGGGATCATGGCCCTGAGGCCAAAACTGTATTCCAATGCCATTGAAAATTTTATTTACCCAAACTCCGGCCCTATAATTGCAAATTGATTCTCCGGAACACCCTTAAAATGGTTAGTCCCACGAAACATCCTGATAAAATTACGCTGCTCTGTAAAACCAATCTCTTTCAGCCATGTAATCCATTCGGGTTCAAAATGCAAAACATCAAGTATAAGGGGATGGCCTGCACAGTTTTGCATGGCTGCAAGTACCAAATCCTTTGCAATGCTGAGGTTTTGCGCTATAACAGGTCCGATATGTATAAAATCATGCCCCTTTCGTCCCAAAGAATATCCTTTAATTTCGTTTTCCTCTTCTATCAGGAAGGCGAATTGCGGTGCATTATCCCACATCCAATGCAGCAAGTCTGAACGCTTTGCACCGAAAATTTCGCTGTCAAATTCAACCAAAAGAGGCAAATCTTCTTTAAGGATTGGTCTGGCTTTTGCTTGATAAACTATATCTGCCGCAACTATACAATTCATCCGGGTCAGGGAATACTCATCCACAAAATTCAATTTCAGATAGATCTCGCGGCCCTGAGGAGTTGCATCCAGTTTCACAGTTTCTTCATTCTGCAAAATTTGCAGGGCTTCTTTGAGCAGTTTGATTCCTATCCCCTGCCGCCGGTATTCGGGGTCAACCAATACCATGCCTATCCAGCTAAATGAATCCTGATATCTGATTGTTGTCACCGTTCCCACAACCTGATTATGGTCAGTGGCAACCCGGCAAGCTTCCGGGCCAAGCTTCAAAAAAAGTTGCCATTCCGGTTCCAATTGATTCCATTTTGCTTTGCGACATAGCTTTATGCCTTCTGCTATGTCATTGGGCATCATTGTCCGGTAGGTAATCATGTTGTTTAAATTATTCGAACATTATTGATCAGACTAAATAAGGTGATTTAGATACAATTATCAAAATAATAATGTTTAAAAGGCTGAGGATAAAATCAGGACTTTGATGGATTGGAAATCTATCCGGAACATTTTTTGAATCCCAATCCGGTATAAAACAGGGATCAGTAGATCTTTGAACTAGCTATTTTTCCCGCGTACAGATGCCTTGATATTATCAGAGCTGCTATTAAGGAACTGTACCAGATTAAATTGTACTTAAAACCCAAGTTTGATAAGGGAACAGTATAGTTTGATTTTTTACAAAAAAAGGGCACTCCATTCAACGGAAGCGCCCTTTTAGCTTTCAGCTTTACACTTTTAGCTTAATTCTATATCACAAAACTACTCAGTCTCACAAATTGCTGTACTCTGGCCTGAATTTCTTCCTGACTCAGGTTTTTAATCCGTTCAATACCAAATTTCTCAACGCAGAATGAAGCCAGGGCAGAACCGAAGATGATTGCGTTTTTCATATTATGGAAATTGATTGTCCCTACCTGAGCAAGATAACCAATAAACCCACCGGCAAATGTATCGCCGGCGCCGGTTGGATCAAAAACATCAGCAAGAGGCAATGCCGGAGCTGAGAAGATCAGATCTTCGTGGAATAATAAGGCACCGTGTTCACCTTTTTTAATGATCAGGTATTTCGGGCCCATTGCCAGAATTTTATTTGCGGCTTTAACCAAAGAATATTCACCGGATAATTGTCTTGCTTCAGCATCATTAATAGTCAGAACATCAACATTTTTGATAACTGCTAATAAATCATCCAGAGCAATGTCCATCCAGAAGTTCATGGTATCCAGAACGATTAGAGCCGGGCGCTTATTTAAGCGACTGATTACCGTTTGTTGAACCTGGGGAGTTAAGTTACCCAGCATCAGGAATTCACAATCCTGGTAGCTTGCCGGAATAATCGGATCAAAATCACCCAGAACATTGAGTTCGGTGATTAATGTATCACGACTGTTCATGTCATTATGATATTTCCCCGACCAGAAAAAGGATTTTTCACCATTTTTTATCTGTAGTCCTTCGGTATCGATGCCATGATCATTGAAATTTTGGATATCCTCCTGATGAAAATCTTCACCAACAACTCCAACAATCTTTACATTCTTGTAGAAATAGGATGCGGCTAAACTCGCGTAGGTGGCTGCTCCGCCCACTATTTTATCTGTTTTCCCGAAGGGAGTTTCAATTGCATCGAAGGCAACGGAACCAATAATAACTAGACTCATAATTATTTTAAAAAATTTTGATGCAAATATTGCATTAATAATTTAAAATCCCGAATATTGCACTCCCGAAAGGGGAGAACTTTTAA
>CAZTRY010000065.1:0-134 GCA_964616525.1 uncultured Sphingobacterium sp.
CCAATGTCATTAAGTTAAGCGGAGGTACCGGCCTACGCCGGTATGACAACGCTATTTTAGTTTGGGGGGGGTGGGGTGGGGGGGGGGGGGGCCCGAACGACCCCCGCGAGTTTTAAAAATATTTTTATAAAATG
>CAZTRY010000065.1:144-20683 GCA_964616525.1 uncultured Sphingobacterium sp.
CCCCCCCCGCTTCTTTTTCTCTTTGCTTGGGGGGGGCCGGCCCCCCCCCCCCCCCCCCCCCCCCCCCCCCCACTACTCCCCCTCTCTTTTTAAACATGTTCTGTCATCCTGGCGCAGGCCAGGACCTCATCAATTATTTAAACCATTTTCCTAAGATCAGATAATCGCTAACTTAATGACATTGGGCGAAGGCCGCGACCTCCGTCAGAAAATGACGCAATCGAAGCGCCCGGCATTCCGATAGAACCGCGAACCCCATCAGGAAATTCAAAAAATATTAACCTCACGTTCCAGAAGAATACCAAATTTGGCATTCACACTCTCAATAATAGACTCAGAGAACTTAAAGATCTCATCACCTGTGGCATTACCATGATTTACCAACACCAGGGCCTGGTTTTTCCAGGTACCGGTATTGCCGACAACCTTACCTTTCCAGCCGCAATGTTCAATTAACCATCCCGCTGAAATTTTGATATAGCCATTTGTTGCAGGGAAATGAACAATTTCAGGAAAATCAGACTTAAGTTTTAGAAACTGAGTTTCGGGAATTACCGGATTCTTAAAAAAACTTCCGGCATTACCAATGGTCGCCGGATCTGGTAATTTGCTTACACGTATATGAGAAACAACAGTTGAAAGGTCTTTTATATTAGGTTTAGTAATCCCTCTTTTCTGTAGTTCATCGCCGATGGCACCATAAGTCAGCTCAGGTTTAAATATTTTTGAAAGTTTAAAGCTAACTTCAGTAATGATATAAAGCCCTTTCAGGGCCGACTTAAATACGCTGTCGCGATAACTAAAACCGCAATCCTCCTTTTCAAACACCCTTATCCTGCCACTTGCTATCTCAAATGCCCTGCATGAATGAAAAATATCCTGAAGTTCAACCCCATAAGCACCAATGTTTTGTACAGGGGCTGCACCCACCGAGCCAGGGATCAGGCTCAGATTTTCAATGCCTGCAAAACTATTTTCTACGCAAAAATTAACCAGATCGTTCCAAACAACTCCTCCTCCAGCGGTCACAAAAACATCATCACCCTTTACCTCATAGCGGATGCCCTGAATTTTGACATGAACGATAAGGCCGCTGAAATCGGAGGTGAAAAGCATATTACTTCCTCCTCCCAGAACTAAACGCGGGCAATTCTTCCAGCGATCCTGCGAAAACAACGCACCTAAATCCTCTTCATCTCTAATATCAACATACCAGGCTGCATTGGCTGCAACCCCGAAAGTATTCAGATTCTTAAGCGGAAAGTTTTCAATCACCTGCATGTTTTAATTTTATTAAGCTAGCATTTATTTATGACTGAAATACTTTTTGGATGCAAGCAGCAAACCGAATTCTTCAGAAGGGCTTTTTGTTGTTGACTTATGATGGATTTTATGTGCCCTTCTGATTCCTAAAAGATACCGATTTCCGGATTTAAAACTCTTAAAACGATTGTGTATGAACCAATCATGGAAAATAAAATAAATCATTCCATACACTGAGATCCCAAGCCCTATCCAAAAACTATTACCTAAATCAGATCTTCCCTCCCACATCAGATACAATGATATTGCGGCAAAGAGCAGACTAAACACATCATTAAATTCAAACCATCCATTACGCTCCTGGTGATGGCTTTTATGAATAAACCATAGGGGACCATGAAACAGATACTTATGAATAAACCATGAAAATGCCTCCATAGCTGCAATGGTGAGCAGGATTATTGCAATATGGAGCACAACTTGCATTTTTGTTATCAGTTGTCAGTTACCTGTTATCTGTGGAGAATTACACAAGGAAAAAATCATACTAAATCCAAATTACCCCTGAACCACCCTCATCCCGACGCAGGAGGGATCTCATTCAATTTACATTTGTATATTCAGTACCTCCAAGCTTTATTCCTAATTCCGCTTTGAACTTTTGGCTTTAAGCTTTTAGCTTAAATATGGATTGCTCTATTCTCAGTAGCCGCCATACTTGCTTCCTTAAATGCCTCAGTATAGGTTGGGTGTGCATGGGATATTCTTGCGATATCTTCTGCAGAAGCTCTGAATTCCATTGCTACCACCGCTTCTGCAATCATATCAGCAGCTCTTGGTCCGATCATATGTACACCAAGTATTTCGTCGGTTGATGCATCCGCGAGCACTTTGATAAACCCGTCTGAATCATTACTCGCCCTGGCACGTCCGCTTGCTTTGAAGGGGAATGAACCGCTCTTATATTTAGTACCGCTTACTTTCAGTTGCTCTTCGGTATAGCCTACACTGGCTACCTCTGGCCAGGTATAAACTACTCCCGGAATCAAATTATAATTGATATGTGGTTTTTGTCCCGCGATAACCTCAGCCACGAAAGTTCCTTCATCTTCAGCTTTATGAGCCAGCATGGCACCTTTGACTACATCCCCGATTGCATATACTCCGGGAACAGCAGTTTCAAGATGCTCATTCACCGGAATCTTCTTACCACGCTCTTCAAGAGTAATACCAATATTTTCCAGACCCAGATTCTCAGTATATGCCGTACGTCCAACAGCTACCAGACAATAATCACCTTCCAGGCTTACTTTTTCGCCATTCGGACTATCAGCTGTTACAGTCACTTTACTTCCCTTAACACTTGCTCCGGTAACTTTATGACTTAAAAGGAATTCCATACCCTGTTTAGCCAGAACTTTTTGCAGCTCCTTACCCAGACTCTTGTCCATTGTACCGATGATTGAATCCATGAACTCCACAACAGTAACTTTTGAACCTAAACGTGCATAAACAGAGCCCAGCTCAAGTCCGATAACACCCCCGCCAATCAGAATCAAATGCTTTGGAATTTCGCTCAGATTCAATGCCTCTGTGGAAGTTATAATCCGTTTACCATCGGTTTTCAGAAAGGGCAATTGAGTTGGCTTTGAACCGGTAGCAATAATCACATTTTTACCGCTTATGGTTTCTGAGCTTCCATCTGCCTTATTAACCTTTACTGTATTTTTATCGACCATTGAGCCCATTCCCTGATAGGCGGTGATCTTATTTTTCTTAAAAAGAAATGCAATTCCGCCGGTAGTATGGGCTACAACTTCATCCTTACGCTTAACCATTTGTTTCAGGTCGGGCTTGAGGTCCTTCAGATTGATACCATGTTCTTTGAATGTATGGAGGGCATTATGATAGTGTTCTGAAGAGTCTAATAAAGCCTTTGATGGAATACAACCCACATTTAAGCAGGTGCCACCATAAGTACTGTATTTCTCAATAACTGCTGTTTTTAAGCCCAACTGGGCACAACGAATGGCGGCAACATAACCACCCGGACCACTACCTATAACTATTACGTCGAATTGCATTTTGGATAATTTTAATTTTAGTCAAAGTTAACAAATATTAGGATTAATAGGATTATAGGATGAACAGGATTACCGGATTATTAGGATTAGGAACAATCTCAAACGAAAACTAATATGTGAGATAAATTAGTGCAATCAATCTAATCATAAAAATCACAGTTCAGACAAAATACCACCCTTTGTCTGAACCATGATTCAGCTGATTTATTTGATTAAATGAAACAATCAATCTTATCCTTTTAATCCTATAATCCTATGAATCCTATTAATCCTAATTCTGTAATAGGCCTTAAAAAAATTGAATAGTAAAACGTTAGGGAATTTTAGGACTTACGAAATCACCCAACACAGCGGAAAGTAGATTTCGTCAGTCACTTGAGAAAAACGAAATTGAAGCAGTGACTGACGAATTTGTCTTGCCCAAGGCCCAGGTAAATTCGTAAGTCCCAAATCCCTAAACAATATTTCCTAAAATAATTACATTTGATGTTCCTTGACCAAGTATTACAAGCTAGATTCAATAAAAACAGCATGTTCAAAATAAAAACACTGACCATCCTATGCTTACTGCTGACTGTCCTGATTACAAACAGCCAGAGTCAAACCAATACCTTTACCAGAGCTGATACACTCAGAGGGACTTTAAGTCCGATGAGGAGTTCATACGACATTAATTTCTACCATCTGGATATCAGACTCGATATCGATAAAAAGGAAATAAGCGGATCAAACCTGTTTATTTTTACTGCTGTCCAGGATCTCAAGAGAATACAGTTCGATCTTTTTGAGAATCTGAACATCAAAAAAGTGATTTACAAGGGAAAGGAAATTCCATTTAACAGAGAATTCAATGCCGTTTTCATCGATTTTCCGGAAAGTATAAAAAAGGGAAGCAAAGAAGAATTCAGGGTATTTTACAATGGGAATCCTACAATAGCCATAAATCCCCCATGGGACGGAGGCTTCACCTTTTCGAGCGACCAGAATGGCAAGCCCTGGGTTAGTGTATCCTGCCAGGGCTTCGGTGCCAGCTCATGGTGGCCAAATAAAGACCATCAATCGGATGAAGTTGACAGCATGCTGATCAGCATATCTGTGCCCAAAGGTTTGATGAATGTGAGCAATGGCCGGCTACGCTCTGCTATAGATCTTGGAGATGGTTATACCCAATTCAACTGGTTTGTTTCTTATCCGATTAACAATTACAATGTCAGTCTCAATGTGGCTGATTATGTCCACTTTGGCGATGAGTATCAGGGAGAAAACGGAAATCTAAGTCTTGACTATTATGTTCTGAGAGAGAATCTTGAAAAAGCGAAAAAACAATTCGGTGCCAATGTTAAACCCATGTTTTCTGTCTTTGAAAACTGGTTTGGTCCCTATCCTTTTTACCGTGATGGATATAAACTGATAGAAACCCCTTATCTGGGAATGGAACATCAGAGTGCAATTGCCTATGGCAATAAATATCTTAACGGATACAGAGGCCGCGATCTTTCGGGCACCGGACTTGGATTAAAATGGGATTATATCATCATCCATGAAAGCGGCCATGAATGGTTTGGAAACAATATTACCGCTAAGGACATTGCCGATATGTGGATCCATGAGGCCTTTACGATGTATTCTGAAGCCCTTTATGTCGAAAGCAGAGAGGGTAAAGCCGCCGGTGCGAAATACATTGCAGGCATCCGATCAAACATCATGAACAATAAACCTATTATTGGCACCTACAATGTCAATCAGGAGGGATCGGGTGATATGTATTATAAAGGAGCCAACCTGATTCACATGACCCGCACACTGCTGGATGATGATAAAAAATGGCGTGAATTATTAAGAGGAATAAATAAGGAATTCGGACTTAAAACCACCAGCACAGAAGAAATTGTGAATTATCTGAACAAGGTCACCGGGAAGAATCTGACTAAAATTTATGATCAGTATCTGCGATTTGAACGGATTCCTGTTCTTGAATATAAGCAGGAAGGAAATCTGGTTTCTTATCACTGGATAGCAGATGTAAGAGATTTTGATATGCCAATCAGGATCAAAAAGGGCAATAAATTGCACTGGATCAAACCTGAATCCGAATGGAAAACGATAAAAATGAATTCAGCCTTTAGTCCTGACACCACTAATTTCTATTTCAAATTCAGGCAAATTGAATCCGGGATAGGCCACTCAGAATAAAATCCGAAAATAAATTGACCCCCATGCAACTTTATTTCTAAACCCGCGTCTCATCTTAATAAAGACAAAATTTAATCTTCGGAGTACCATTCCGACAAAACCATAAAAATTATTAAGATGAAACCCTTCAAAAAATTTATTACACTGGCATTATTCATTGTAGCCGGATCAGAACTAACAGTAGCTAACACAAATAACACATTTGAGGAAAGTAAAATGCTGCTTAAAGCCGATGAAAGGCAGGTATCAGGATTCTCCGGAATTACTATTGCGGGAAGACACAATGTCTACATCACAATGGGCAATACTGAGAGTTTAAGGTTAGAAGGCGATGCAGATGCGATCAATGAAATTGAAACCAAAGTAGAGAGTGGCGTTTTAAAGATCCGTAATAAAAAGCAAATGAACACCCGTAGCTGGAATAATACAGGCAAGGTTAACATCTATATCCAGGCTAAAAGCCTCAACAGCATTGTGTTGAGTGGTTCGGGAAATGTGGAAGTGGATGGTAAGTTAAAGTCAGCTAATCTCAATAATACCATCAGCGGTTCAGGAAGCATAGAACTTAATATTGATGTTGAAAATTACAATGCTGTAATTAGTGGTTCAGGTGAAATCAGCGCAAAAGGAAATGCAAAAAATGCGAGAATTACTATTGCAGGATCGGGTGATTTTGATGGCCAGAATTTCAAAACCTCTAATGCCAATGTAAAAGTAAGCGGTTCAGGAGACATTTCAATTATTGCTGATAAACAGCTGGATGCAGTTGTAAGTGGCTCTGGAGACATCAGATATACTGGAAGTGCTAAAGTAAACAGCACAAAAAGCGGTTCAGGAAGCATTTCAAAAGGATTGTAACCTGTAGTTTATATACCTAAACCCTGCAAATCATATAAAAAAGGGGTGCTTCATTTTGAATGAAGCACCCCTTTTAGCTTTTTGCTTTCTACTTTTTGCTTTCAGCTTAAACCCCTAATAACAACCTCGCCGGATCCTCCAGCAATTGTTTTACTCTTACCAGAAAACCAACCGACTCTCGTCCGTCAATGATCCGATGATCGTATGATAATGCAACATACATAATCGGTCTGATCACTACTTGTCCATTGAGGGCAACCGGTCTTTCGACAATATTGTGCATACCCAAAATTGCCGATTGAGGTGCATTAATTATTGGAGTTGACATCATCGATCCAAATACCCCACCATTGGTGATGGTAAATGTTCCACCGGTCATCTCATCAATAGTTAATTTACTATCGCGGGCTTTAACGGCTAATTCCACAACAGCGGCTTCGATTTCAGCAAGGGACTTCGACTCGGCATTCCGGATAACAGGAACTACCAATCCTTTAGGCGCTGAAACTGCAATAGAGATATCTGCAAAATTATTGTAAACAATCTCTTCACCTTCAATGCGGGCATTAACAGATGGAAAATCTTTCAATGCTTCACATACAGCCTTGGTAAAGAATGACATGAACCCTAAACCCACACCATGCTTTTCTTTAAATTTATCTTTGTATTTAGCACGCAAATCCATAATAGGCTGCATATCTACTTCATTAAAAGTAGTTAGCATTGCCGTTTCATTCTTAACAGCTACTAAACGCCTGGCAACGGTCTTACGTAATGAAGACATTTTTTCACGTCTTTCATCTCTTGAACCGGCTGCTGCTTTAGGTGCAGGTGCAACAGGTTTTGCAGCTGCACTTTCAGATTTAGCAGATGCTGATGCATTCAAAGCATCTTCCTTGGTTAATCTTCCTCCAACGCCACTGCCAGTCACATTTGCAGGGTCAATTCCCTTCTCAGCCAAAATCTTCGCGGCTGATGGTGATGGGGCACCTGAAGCATAGGTACTTGCTTTTTCATTTTCAGCTTTTACAGCAGGACTTTGTACTTCAGCTTTTGGCACGGATTCAGCAGCGGGTTTAACCGCAGCCGGACTTCCACCTTCCTCTATACTACAAACCGGTGCACCGATTTCGAGGGTATCACCTTCTTTTGCAATGGTTTTTAAAGTTCCGGCCTTTTCTGCGGTAAGTTCGAAGGTTGCTTTATCAGACTCCAACTCCGCAATGATTTCGTCCATTTCAACATAATCGCCGTCTTTTTTAATCCACTGGGACAATGTAACTTCGGAAATAGATTCGCCTACCGGCGGAACTTTGATCACTAAACTCATAATGGTTTTTATTAATTCTATTAGTCAATATCAACAACTTTTTTTGCTGCTTTTTCTACCCTCTTTTTTACCTCAGAACCTGCGGCTTTCGCTTCAAATGCTTTGGCAATAATAAATAATTGTTGTGCAATATGCTGCTTGGCATAACCGGTTGCTGTACTACTGCTCTCATTACGAGACACTAAGTCAAAATTAATTGATGACTTACGGAACTTTCTGGAAATATATGGCCATGGCCCCATATTCTCAGGTTCTTCCTGAACCCAAACATGCTCAACTGCATTCTTATATTTACTTCTGACAGCTTCAATCTGATCATAAGGTAAAGGATACAATTGCTCTAAACGGACAATTGCAGTATCCTTAATTTTATCTGTTTGCTGCTTTTCAAGAAGATCATAATAGATCTTACCACTACAGAATAATACCCGTTTTACATCAGCAGCTTTTACATAGGTATCGTCAATAAGCTCACGGAAACCACCATCGGTAAATTCTTCTAGTTTACTTACACATTGTGCGCTTCTTAACAGACTCTTCGGAGTAAATACGACCAGAGGCTTGCGGAAATCACGCTTCAATTGCCTGCGCAAAACGTGGAAGAAATTTGCAGGTGTAGTACAATTCGCTACCTGAATATTATCATCTGCACAAGCTTCCAGGAAGCGTTCAATTCTGGCAGAAGAATGTTCAGGTCCCTGTCCTTCAAAACCATGAGGTAGTAGCATCACCAAACCATTTGATCGTTGCCATTTTGTTTCGGCACTGGTTATAAACTGATCGATAACAATTTGTGCTCCATTCACGAAATCACCAAACTGTGCTTCCCAAATTGTCAGTGCCATTGGATTTGCCAGGGCATAACCATATTCAAATCCCAAAACGCCATACTCTGATAAGTGTGAGTTATAAATTTCAAACTTGGCAGCTCCATTGTCGAGCATAGCCAATGGTACGTATTCTTCTTTAGAATCTTCGAGTGTGATAACTGCATGTCTGTGTGAGAAAGTGCCACGCTCTACATCCTGTCCGCTCACACGCACTCTGAAACCTTCCTGAAGGAGGGTTCCATAGGCAAGCAATTCACCCATAGCCCAATCAAACACTTTCGTTTCCGACATCTTTTTGCGCTCTTCAAAAAGCTTTTCAATTTTCTTGAAAAACTTCTTATCTCCGGGCAAAGTGCTTATTTCCTTCGCGATGGAAAGTATGTTCTTCACAGGAACTTTAGTATTCACCGGCTCATATAAGGCCCCCGGCTTTGCCAGCTTCAGTCCGGTCCATGATCCGCCGAATATCTGATGAACAGCCGAATAGCTCTGATCTTCCTTTGCTTCATTTAATCTGTCCTGAAGTAAGGCACGGAAACTTTTTTCCATTTCCTTAGCCAGGTTAGCATCTACAGTACCCTGATCCAATAATTTTTGATTGTAGATCTCTCTAGGATTTGGGTGTTTCTCAATTGCTTTGTATAGCAGCGGCTGCGTGAATTTAGGTTCGTCAGCCTCGTTATGACCGTAGCGACGATAACATAGAATATCAATAAATACATCATTATGGTATTTCTGACGATATTCTACTGCCATATTGATTGCATAGACAATGGCCTCCACATCATCCCCATTCACATGAAATACCGGGGATAAGGTAACTTTAGCCAAATCTGTACAATAGGTCGAAGATCGTGCATCTTTGAAATTCGTTGTAAATCCTACCTGATTATTGATCACCAGATGAATGCTTCCGCCAGTTTTATAACCATCCAGTTTTGCCATTTGCAGTACTTCATAGGTTATTCCCTGACCGGCAAGTGATGCATCGCCATGGATCAGAATTGGAGCTATACGCTTATAGTCGCCGCCATATTTGAAATCGATCTTTGAACGAACCATTCCCTGCACAACGGAATCAACTGTTTCGAGGTGCGATGGATTAGGACATAAACTCAGGTGGACTTTCTTTCCCGAACGAGTTTCAATATCTGTTGAATAACCCATATGATATTTCACATCTCCACCATATGGCGTATTGGCATCAAAACCCTTTCCTTCAAACTCAGAAAATATATCCTTGTATGTTTTCTGCAAAATATTCGCAAGAACGTTCAAACGACCACGATGTGCCATCCCGATAACAAACTCATCAATCCCGAGATCAGCA
The DNA here is from genome assembly GCA_964616525.1 of uncultured Sphingobacterium sp. Lineage (GTDB taxonomy): Bacteria > Bacteroidota > Bacteroidia > Sphingobacteriales > Sphingobacteriaceae > Daejeonella. The sequence continues at coordinate 10,033 of CAZTRY010000065.1, forward strand.
CCTTTGCCAATAACAAAATCCAAAGCCGGAATAACAGTTTCTGCGCCCTCAAGCGAAAAGCGCTTCTGACCTAAGAATTTTGTTCCCAGAAAATTCTCAAAAACAACTGCCTCGTTCAGTTTTTTTAGAATTCCTTTTTTAGTTTCGATACTGAAATTTGGTGTGTTACGCTCAGATTCCATCCTCTGCTCAAACCATTTCAGCTTTTCCGGATTTCTGACATATTTGTATTCTACTCCTATGGATTGACAATAAGTTTGCTCAACAAGTGCCAGAATATCCTTTAACTTAGCCGGACCAATACCTACTTCAACACCTGCATTAAACACCGTCTCAAGATCGTCGTTATCTAAACCAAAAGTTGAAAGTTCTTTACCCGGATAATAAGATCTCCGCTCCTGAACAGGATTAGTTTTGGTAAACAAATGTCCTCGCTGCCTGTAGCCGTTTATGAGATTTAATACTTTTATCTCTTTGAAGAAATGGTCAGGAGTTTCAGCACTCACTACCCCCGCTTCAGAACCGCGGCCAAAATCGAATCCTTCAAAAAACTTCTGCCAGCCAAACTCAACCGAAGTAGGGTCTTCCTTGTATGACTGATAAAGAGAATCGATATAAGCAGAATTGGCGTTGTTGAGGTATGATAAATTTTTCATTAGTATATTATAGTTTTCATTCACGCATGTGCGGGATTACATGAGCTAAAGTTCAGTTTATTTTATGAGTATTAAGCTTATGCAGGTTTCATTTAAAACATAGTTTTTGCGACACAAAAATAAGATTTTAAGCATGGAATCGTGTAAAAGTGTATGCTAATTTGAAATTAAGGTCATACAATGAAGCTCACAATATTCACGGCGGAAAATTAAGAAAAAATGTTCAGGAATACTGCCTAAATATGCTTTTAAAGCCATTACTTGACGCTTTTTATTATTTATTTTTTCATTAAGACTAATTCGGGGGTATACGGAGGGGCTGTCAGATAGTTTAGTAATTGATATTCAGATCGTTCTGTTTGCGAAAGATTCCATGGCTGATGTACACCAGCTCCGGGAACTTTTGAAAGTTCGGGTATCCATAACCGTACATACTCGCCCTGAGGATCATACTCCATTGCCTGTTTTAACACATTGAAATAGCGGTATTCTCTGGGATCATTTCCTACGCCGGCTATATAAGCCCAGTTACCCCAATTATTTGCCGGACAGTAGTCGATCAGCTTTTCTTCAAAATAAGAAGCCCCCCACATCCAGTTAACTTTCAGATCCTTAACCAAAAAGCTGGCTACATTCTGACGCCCCCTGTTACTCATGAATCCGGTTGTATTCAATTCCTTCATATTGGCATCGATGAAAGGGATGCCTGTTTCTGCATTTTTCCAAAGTTCGAAAAGCTCCTGTTGGTTTTCACTTTCTTCAGGGGCAACACCCTTAAATCCTATTTTCTGAAAAAATTTATTCCCGTATTTCTTAAACATAAAACGGAAATAATCCCGCCACAGTAATTCAAGATACAGGCTATAGCTCGAATCCCCGGAACCATGAATCTGATCATACTTCTTGATCTCCCAGTAAACTTCCCTGGGCGAAAGACATCCCAATGCAATCCAGGCAGAAAACTTGGATGAATAATCAGAACCTAATAAACCATTGCGGGTTTGTTTGTAATTCTGAATGGCATTGGTCTCCCAGAAGTAATCCTGCATACGCTTTAATGCCTCAGTCTCTCCACCATAAAATTTCATGACTGATCGCTCATCAGCAGGCTCAGGTTCATCAAATCCAAAATCAGACAAATCAGGCAAGGCACTGCTTTCCAGATTCTCCGGGAAATTCATGTTTGCCGGAGTTTCGTGACAAGATCTTACTGAACCATCCCGTTCAACTTTCTTGCGAAAACTGGTAAAGACATCGGGGATACTATTTATTGGAAAGGGAAGATCTTCCTTGTGATAAAGTGTATGTCCAATAAAATGCTTCAGATTAATTTTCAGCTTCCATAGTGCATTCTCCACATCAGCAGAAACCCGGGTCTCTTCAGATGCGACTTCACGATGATGGTACACTTCATTGACCTGGTATTTTGTAACAAGTTCAGGAAGAATAATTTCAGGTTTACCAAACTTAATGATCAGATCTCCTCCTGCCCTTTTAAAAGAATCGCGTAAGTCAGCTATGCTTTCCAATAAAAATCGAGTGCGGATCACACCGGTTTTCCTGGTCTGGAATGAGGTCATTTCAAACTGACGCGGATCAAAACAATATACAGGCACAATCCTGTCACCCTTTCGAACCGCCTCAGCTAAAATCTCGTTATCGTGAATCCGTAAATCTTTTCTAAACCAAACTAAAATGGTTTTACAGCTCATATCTATTTAAGGCTCCCCCCAAATACCTTCACACATTATTAATTTCTAAAACTTTAATGTTTGGGCAAATTACGGTCAAAGGATTGACTTTCTAAATCATTTTCATGTAAGATTTTAAATAGATAAAGAATTTTGGTGTAAAAATGAAGAGTTAGGAATTCAGACTACAAAACTATGCTGAACTCAATAAATCATAAAAATCTCTTTAGTATTCTAAAGTTTCTAACTCTTAGCTATCAAATATTTTATTATATTTAATAGTAAAACTATCTGAATATGAAAACAGTAAGGAATATTCTGCAGTATAAATCCCAGTCGATTTACTCGGTTGACCCGGACACCTCGGTTTTGGATGCTCTAAAAATCATGATGGATAAGAATATCAGTGCACTTCTGGTGATGAACGGACCTGAATTGAAAGGAATTTTTACGGAGCGGGATTATGCCCGAAAAATTATTCTTCAGGGAAAATCCTCAAAAGAAACCAAAATTAAGGAGGCAATGACTGCTAATCTGGAAGTTATTAATCCAAACTCAAGTATCGATTATTGTATGCAAATCATGACGGATAAGCATATACGCCATTTACCAATAGTAGATAACGGAAAAGTTTCAGGAATGATCTCCATTGGAGACCTGGTTAAATTTGTAATTGACGATCAGAAACAAACGATTGAGCAGTTACAGAGTTATATAAGCAGTTGAGTCCGGGTCAAGCCCGGACTGACAGGATTAAGCCCGGAATGAAAGCGTTCAAGCCCGGACTGGCAGGTTAAAGGCAGTAATGACATGGCTGGGAATGATGCCAAAGGTTTACTTTTCGGTGATTATCAGTCTGCTGACTATTCTGTCGTTTTCTAAATGTTCAGAAACAATTTCTTCGACATCGCTCAGCTGCACTTTACCATAAAATACTCCTTCAGGATAAATTGCAACGGTAGGTCCTTTTTCGCAAAGATCAAAACATCCTGTCCGCTGAGCTCTCATTTCAACATCCAATCCCTTATTCTTTGTCAGTTTTTTAAATTCGGCGACCAATGCTGAGCCATGTTCTTCACCACAACAAATTCTGGCTCCTGCTGGACGCTGATTTGTGCAAATGAAAATATGCCTCTTGTAAATCATCTTAACAGAAAGATAAAAGTGTTAAACAGAATCAGCTTAACAGGGCTTCAAATGGTTTTACTTGACATCAGTAACATTAACCTCAAAATCCAGGCAAGAGAATGGCGGAATTGAAGGGGAACTTCCCTCCATACCATAAGCCAATGCCGAAGGAATAATCATACGAATATTACCACCCTGATTGATCAAGGGTATAGCCTGCTGCCAGCCTTTTACAACTGAACCCAGACTAAAAGTAGCTTCGCTTCCTGGTAAAGCACGATCGAATAGGGTACCATTCAGTAGTTTACCGGTATAATTTGCGACGATTGTAGAGTCGATTGTTATCGGGCTTCCGGTACCTGGCTGGCCAACTTTATAGTAAATACCGGTACTTGTTTTAGTAAAGCCTGTTAATGCATTCTTTTCCAAATATTTGGTTATGGTATAATCATCATACTGAGGAATTTTATCCTTTTCCATAACCTTCACAACAATATCGAGTGAGGAATTTCCCGGTATCTGCATCGTACCATTCCTTCCAAATGCCAAACGCGAAGGAACAATAATTCTCAATGTTCCATTTGCCTTTTTTAACACCTCCTTAACTCCAACACGTACTGCTTCCGGATTAAAATATCCAAGATAATTGTAATATCTGTTTCCATTACTAAAGGTGTCAACAGCTACATATTTACCATCCAATGAGCGTATTGTGATTATTGCAGGAGTAAGTTCCGAATATTGCACTTCGGTTCCAAGTCCCGGACTAACAACCTGATAATAAATACCAGAACCATTATATTCCTGAACAGATAAATTATTTTTCTGTATGTAATCCCTGACATTCCTGTCATCAATTACTTCAATTGACTCATACTCCTTTACACAGGAAACAAGGATACCCGACAAAAAAATAAACGCAAAGGCATATTTAAAAAATTGTTTCATTTTGTGCTTTTAATTTTGAACATCCACCAATTCGATATCAAAATCGAGTACCGAATTTGCAGGGATCGGGCCCGAACCCTGAGGTCCGTATGCATAACCAGAAGGAATGAATAATCTGATCTTACCACCTTTTTGAATCAGGGGTACACCAATTTGCCAGCCAACAATAACACCCCCAAGTTTAAAGGTTAGTGGTTGGATGGTCGATTTATCAAAAACCTGACCAGACAACAATCTGCCTGTATAATTAGAGGTGACTGTTGTGTTGGCACTATAAGTGATATTGCCCGCACCTGACTGAATAATTTGATAATACAAACCAGTGGAATGCTTTATAGCAGTTATTTTATTATCAGACAGGAATTTAACGATTGTTGCGTCGTCCTTTTGTGCCTGAACCGTTGGGTCAACATAATCATCTTTAAGACATGAGCTTAATCCAAGCACCATGACAATAGAGAATAGTAATAGGTGAATTTTCATATTGCAGCAAATTTATCCTTTTAAACGTTAAAAAGTAAGGATTAACATTTTTTAACAAAATATTTTAATTTATGATCCTAATTTTCAGATCCTCAAAGATATAAAGCTTCGGATATTCTGGTCTAAACAGCAACCTCCAAATGGGGATACCAGGTATCAGTTCTCACAGTTGCACCCAGATCGTGAAGCATATTGTATAATCCAAAGTTAGTCCGGTTAACATAAATAAAGTGCTTTACACCCCGGGCCTGTTTAAATTCCGGCATTCTGGCAATCTTCTCTCCATAGGAATATAACTTATCAAAAAATTCAGTCCTGCTGAAGTCAAAGGTATCCGACATGTAAGGCTGGGCAAACAATTCAATCATTTCCTTATAAACCCGGTAGTAAAATTCGACTTGTGTGGTATCATCATCTTCCCTGATCATCTCCAACTGCCGGAATGCCTTTATAGTTCTTGCTTTCTCTTTCAACATGTCTGTAGAGGTAAGCGAAAAGAAAGGATAGTAGAAATCATCCGGCATTTCCTTAATGCATCCAAAATCAATAATCCCCAGTTTTCCGTCAGGAGTAATCAGGAAATTTCCTGGATGTGGGTCTGCATGTACCGCCCTTAATTCATGTTGCTGAAAATTATAAAAATCCCACAAGGCCTGACCTACCTTATCCCTGAGTTCCTGTGAAGGATTTGTCTTCATAAATTCTTTCATGTGCAGGCCATCTAGCCAATCCATGGTGATTATTCGTTTTGAAGAAAGTTCAGGATAATAAGTAGGGAAAACCACGTTTGCTATATTTTTACAAGCTTCAGAAAACTCTATGGATCGTTTTATTTCTAGCTCGTAATCAGTTTCTTCGAGCAGCCGTTCTTCCACTTCGCACATGTAAACTTCCAGTTCCTTCTGACTCATCCCCAATAAGCGGAATGCAAAAGGCTTCACCATTTTAAGGTCTGAAGATATGCTGTCGCCAACGCCGGGATATTGAATTTTAACCGCCAACTTTTTTCCATTCAGACTCGCCTGATGTACCTGTCCGATAGAAGCCGCATTAGTGGACCTGATATTAAATTCATCGTAGATCTCGGAGGGTGTTTTACCGAAGTATTTACTAAATGTCCTTACAATCAAGGGACCTGATAAGGGCGGAGCATTGTATTGAGAGAGTGAAAACTGATCAACATATGCTTTGGGTAAAATATTTTTATCCATGCTGAGCATCTGTGCTACCTTGAGGGCACTTCCCTTCAACTCGCTCAGTGATGCATAGATATCTGTTGCATTATCAAGATTTAACTCATCTTTATTAAGTGAGGGATTAAATAGTTTTTTAGAGTAATGCTTAATGTAGTTTCCGCCAACCTTTAGACCGGTTTTTACAAATTTAGCTGATCGTTCTGTTTTTGATGTTGGAATACTATCCTGTTCTTTCATTTGCTAATAGAAGTTCTAATTGTCTTAATGGCTATTTAAAACTTGACATTTGGTTTCATGCCGCCATTATTCATCATGAACTTTCCATAGTCAAACAAACTATCTAAAGGTGATTTTCCAAAAAGATCGAAAGTGACATTGATTCCTTTTTCAATAGCTTCATCGGTTTTTTCAAAGCCAGGACTGTTATCCTTAGCCCAAAAATTCAAAATCACACCAAACTGAATCCAGAGTGCATCTTTATATTTCGAGGTTAGAAAACGTCTGTTTGCCACTTCTCCCGACTCTACCCCCTGATCCACCAGACCTGTTGCAAATCCTTCAAAAAGCATTTTGACTCCCTTTAATATTACCGGTGTCCCGATACTTTGGCTGGAATGCTTCAAACTATACAGTACAAAACTCCTTCTGCTCTTGAGTAACTCAATAAAGGCATAAAAAAATGCAAGGGTTTTCTCACGGGAAGAGTACTGCTCCCATATTTCCTGATTTTGTATCTCAGTCAATGTCTTATTGCAAAGCTCTGTCCATATTGATTCTTCAATCCCTTCAAAAGAAGCGTAGAAATTATAGAACTCCTCTTCCGTCAGATTATTCTCTTTTGCAAATACATAAACAGACGCAGGTTTAACACCCTTAGTCAGAACATAATCTATATAGGCATTTTGAATTTCTTCGGAAGTATTCATAGTATTATTCATATTGGAATATTAAATGTCTTAAGACTTTTTCCGGGTCTTGTCCTGGTCAGAAACGCGCAATGGGATGTAAATCAATTGCTTTTTATTTGATTCCTGAGGATTAAGATCAGGAAGGAAGTCCTGAAGTTTCTCCTTCAGGGACTTTAATTTGTCAATCAGTCCGGACATTTCAAGAATTGCTATAGTGATTAAATTAACTAGGTTCATAAACTATTAGTATTAATTTCCTGATTCAGCTCTAAGATATACGATATTCATGGACAAAGAGTTTGCCAGAAATCTTCCAAATCGTTTACATTTTGTCATATTTTAAAATAATCAGGATGCAATACATATATAGCCCGGGGACTGCTGTTCAGTTACTAAAAAGACATCAGACTGGTAAGAACCAATCCGATGTCTTAATTTTAAATTAAAATATTATTTAATAACAATATTTATTTGCCTCAATCAATTGTCTGGCGACACGTTGTCTGGTTTCCTTGATATTGAAGGGCTCTGATTTTGTAAATCGTCTAAGTCCAACCAGCATCATTCTCAATTCATCACCTTCTGCAAATGAATAAAGAGCTTCCTTACCGGCGACAGAAACTTTATCGACTGTCTGGTAGAGATAGATTCGCATCATATCCAGCTGCCCGGCGCATGCTTCTTCTCCTCTTAATTTTACCAGTTTTTCAACTCTTAATAATGTTGATTCGGCGACATACACATATCCAATGATGTCAGCAATATTCATGAGGATCTCCTGCTCTTTTGACAGGGTCATCATCAATTTCTGAACTGCGGCACCCGCTATCATTAATCCTGCCTTTTTCAGGTTGGCCAACTGGCGCTTCTCTGCGGCAAACAGAGAATTATCCTCCTCCCCAAAATCGGGAATTGACATTAATTCAGCGGCAACGGCTTGTGCCGGAGTCATTAAGTCGAGTTCCCCCTTCATGGCACGTTTCAGGAGCATATCCAGGATTAGCATCCTGTTAATTTCATTGGTACCTTCAAAAATCCTGTTGATACGGCTGTCGCGATAAGCGCGCTCCATGGGTGCCTCAGCAGAATAACCCATGCCACCATACACCTGCAGACCTTCATCCACGATATAATCCAATACTTCAGAACCCCAGACCTTAATAATGGCGCATTCCACTGCGAATTGTTCTGTAGATTTCAATTTAGCCTGTGATGGATCCATTCCTTCTGCTACTAAAGCATCATAAGCATCATCAATATTCTGTCCGGCACGATAAGATGCGCTTTCAAGAGCAAAATTCCTTGTAGCCATTTCAGCAAGTTTATAGCGAATAGCACCGAACTTTGATATTGGCAAACCGAACTGTATACGTTCATTTGCATAATTTATCGCCTGATTCAAAACCTTACGTGAAGAACCAATAGCAGCAACACCGAGTTTAATCCGGCCGATATTCAGAATATTTACAGCTATTTTAAAGCCATTCTCACGCTCTGAAAGCAAATTGGAAACTGGAACCGGACAGTCGTTAAAAAACACCTGCCTTGTTGACGAACCTTTAATACCTAGTTTATGTTCCTCAGGATTCATCGTTATTCCACCAAAATCCTTTTCAACGATGAAAGCAGACAAATTTTTGTCCTCTCCGATTTTTGCAAAAACAATAAATATATCAGCAAAACCTCCGTTGGTAATCCACATTTTCTGTCCGGTAATCAGGTAATGAGTACCTTCTGCATTCAATACAGCTTTAGTCCGACCTGAATTTGCATCAGAACCCGAATTTGGCTCAGTCAGACAATAGGAAGCTTTCCACTCGCCAGTCGCCAGTTTTGGGACGTATTTATCTTTCTGTTCTTTGTTACCATAATAAAGAATTGGCAGGGTGCCGATTCCTGTATGAGCAGAGAGTGCTACCGCGAAAGAACACCCTGCTCCAACTGAATCAGCTACCAGCATAGAGGTATTGAAGTTCTTGCCAAAACCTCCATATTCCTCGGGAATGGAAACAGCAAGCAAACCCAGTTCACCTGCCTTATCCATGAGGCTGACCATTAATCCTTCTTCCTGATTATCGATTCTGTCGAGATTAGGGAACACTTCTGCCTCCAAAAAATCCTCACAGGTTTTTTTGATCATCAACTGCTCTTCATCAAACTCTTCCGGGATAAAAATATCCTCACATGCCGTTTCGCGAATAATAAATTCTCCGCCTTTGATTGATTTGGTTTTTGCTGTGCTCATAATATTAATATTAATAGATCAAGGGTTAATTTCTTGTTGTTTGATTTTTACACCCTTTTCTGTTTTCTCTTGTTTGTTTTCTGTTATCTGTTATCTGTAGTCAGCAATATTCGTCCACTCTCAACTCTCAATTCTCAACTCTCAATTCTCAATTCTCAACTCTCAACTCTCAATTCTTTCCTATCTGTCATCCCGACGCAGGAGGGACCTCATTCAATCACATCATCTCAAATATCCCCGCTGCTCCCTGTCCTGTTCCAACACACATGGTTACCATACCAAACTTCTTTTCTCTTCTTTTCAGTTCATTGAAAAGCTGAACAGACAACTTTGAACCGGTACAACCAAGGGGATGGCCGAGGGCTATTGCTCCTCCGTTTACATTTATTTTATTCTGATCTAAATCCAGTGTTCTTATTACTGCAAGTGATTGAGATGCAAAGGCTTCGTTCAGTTCAATAAGATCCAGATCCTGCTGCTTCATCCCGGCTTTTTTCAAGGCCAGGGGAATAGCTTCTATCGGACCAATACCCATGATTCTTGGTGGTACTCCGGCAACCCCATAACTAACCAGTCGGGCAATTGGCTGTACATTCAACTTTTTCAGCATTTTTTCTGAAACCACCAGTACAAAAGCTGCTCCGTCAGATGTTTGGGATGAATTACCCGCAGTAACTGAACCTCCTGCAGCAAAAACCGGCTTAAGGTTAGCAAGTTTGTCAATTGCCGTATCGGCACGCGGACCTTCATCTGTATCAACAACAAATTCTCTTGTTTTCTGCTTTAAATTTTCATCCAGATAGGTTTCCCTGACCGTAATTGGAATCAGTCCGTCTTTGAGATGACCGTTCTTGATTGCTGCTATGGCCTTTTGATGGGAATAAAAAGAAAACTCATCCTGGTCTTCACGACTTACCTTATATTCTTTGGCAACAGCTTCGGCTGTAAGTCCCATTCCCCAATACCAATCGGGATTATTTTTTGCCACATCCGCATTCGGGACCAGCTTCCAGCCTCCGAAAGGCATCCCTGACATTACTTCAACCCCACCCGCAACAATACAATCAGCCATACCCGACCTTATTTTGGCTGTTGCAATGGCTATGGTCTCTAATCCTGATGCACAGTAACGGTTAACAGTAACTCCCGGAACTTTATCCGTATCCAGACCCATCAATGAGATCATACGGGCAATATTCAAACCTTGTTCCGCCTCGGGAGTGGCATTTCCAACGATGACATCATCGATCTGATCTTTTTCCAGATCAGGTACCGAGGACACCAGATGCCTGACCACTTCTGCCGCCAGATCATCAGCCCTTGTAAAACGAAATACACCGCGGGGTGCTTTTCCAACTGCGGTTCTGTATGCGGCTATGATATATGCTTCTTCCAT
>CAZTRY010000066.1:0-20222 GCA_964616525.1 uncultured Sphingobacterium sp.
ATAGCTATCGAGTGACGAATTTATCCTACACGGCACCTAAACAAATTCGTAAGTCTGAATAAAGCGACTGACGAATTTATCTTGCAGGATGCCTGGGTAAATTCGTAAGTCAAGGTCTAATCCCTAGCAGAAAAAATCGCATATTTGCATAATTTTTGAGCGTGTTTTCAATTTATGAATAAATCTAATCCTGACCTTGGAGAGCAAAGTGAAGTTGAAGTTTTCGGTGCCAGGGTACATAATTTAAAAAATATTGATGTTTCTTTTCCGCGCAACAAGCTGGTCGTGATAACCGGACTGAGTGGCAGTGGAAAATCATCGCTCGCTTTCGACACGATCTATGCCGAAGGACAGCGCAGATACATGGAAACTTTCAGCGCTTACTCCCGTCAGTTTCTAGGCGGTATGGAACGCCCCGATGTTGATAAAATCTCAGGATTAAGTCCGGTAATTGCTATTGAACAAAAAACAACCAGCAAAAACCCCCGTTCAACAGTTGGGACTATCACCGAGATCTATGATTTCATGCGTTTATTATTTGCCAGAACAGGTGAAGCTTATTCATATGTGAGCGGCGAGAAAATGGAACGCATGACTGAGGATCAGATCCTGAAAAGCATACTTGAAAAATTCGAAGGTCAGGCAGTAAATATTCTGGCACCTGTTGTAAAAGGCCGTAAAGGACATTACCGTGAACTTTTTGAACAAATCCGCAAACAGGGCTATTTAAAAGTCAGGGTTGATGGTGAGATTCTGGATATCAGCCCAAAAATGCAGCTCGATCGTTATAAGATCCATGATATAGAAATGGTGATCGACCGTCTTCTGGTCAGTGAAAATGACAGAAAAAGGCTTTACGATTCAATTCAATCAGCTTTAAAAGTTTCAAAAGGAATTATAAAAATCAGCGATAAGGAAAACAGGGAATACTTTTACAGCAAATTCCTGATGGATCCTGTTTCCGGAATTTCATATGATGAACCGCAGCCAAATACCTTTTCCTTCAATTCTCCCTATGGGGCATGTGAGCGATGCAGTGGTTTGGGCTATATATTTGAAGTCGACAAGCATTCGGTTATCCCGAATCCAAAGCTTAGCATTATGCAGGGCGGACTGGCTCCTCTTGGCGAATACCGTGAGACCTGGATCTTCCAGATCTTAAAAGCACTGGCAAAAAAATACAATTTCTCACTCACAACACCACTTGAAAAATTTCCGGATGAAATTCTGGATATTATTCTGAATGGCTCACATGATATCATTACCGTACCGGTCGAATACAATAAATGGAATGTTCAGAATTACCAGATCTCTTTTGATGGAATCATCAAAATGCTGGAGGAACAGACTGAGCGTCGCGGAGAGGAGGTAGGTGAAGACCTTGAAAATTACCGGGTACTTAAAACCTGTCCTGAGTGTGATGGTGCGCGACTTAAAAAGGAGTCACTTCACATTAAGGTGAATGAAAAAAATATTTATGAGCTGGCCTGTATGGATATTTCACAGCTTTTTGAATGGTTTGACGACCTGGAATCAAAATTGAATGAGCGTCAGAACACCATTGCCCGTGAAATACTAAAGGAGATTCGCTCAAGAATAGGTTTCCTTTTGGATGTTGGATTAAATTACCTTACCCTGGATCGGACAGCTAAAACATTATCCGGTGGTGAAGCCCAGCGCATCCGTCTGGCTACCCAGATCGGTTCACAGTTGGTGAATGTTCTTTATATTCTTGATGAACCAAGTATTGGTTTGCACCAACGGGATAATGCACGCCTGATATCAGCATTAAAAAACTTGCGGGATATTGGTAACACTGTGCTGGTAGTTGAACACGATAAAGATATGATTATGCATGCCGACCATGTCATTGATATGGGGCCGGCAGCCGGGGAACATGGCGGTGAGGTTGTCGGCGAAGGTAGTCCGAAAGAGTTTGCTAAAGCCAAAACTTTAACAAATGACTACCTAAGCGGAAGAAAAGAGATCGCTATACCTGCCGAGCGAAGAAAGGGTAATGGAAAATCGCTAATCATTGAAAATGCCACCGGCAATAATCTTAAAGACGTATCTGTAGAATTTCCTCTTGGAAAACTGATCTGTGTGAGCGGGGTTTCGGGGAGTGGAAAGTCGACATTAATTGCTGAAACACTCTATCCTATTCTGAATCATCATTTTTTCAGGGCAAAGAAAAAACCAATGCCCTATAAAAAGATCAAAGGTCTGGAGCATATAGATAAAGTCATCGAGATCGATCAAACACCTATCGGACGTACTCCAAGGTCTAATCCTTCTACCTATACCGGTGTGTTTTCAGATATACGAAACCTGTTTGTGATGCTTCCGGAAGCAAAGATAAGAGGCTACAAACCCGGGCGCTTTTCTTTCAACGTAAAGGGCGGACGTTGTGAAACCTGTCAGGGTGCCGGAATGAAGCTGATTGAAATGAATTTTCTGCCTGATGTTCAGGTGCCTTGTGAGGAATGCAGCGGTAAACGTTATAACCGTGAAACACTGGAAGTTCGTTACCGGGGGAAATCGATCAGTGATGTGCTGGATATGAGCATTGAAGATGCGGTTGCTTTTTTTGAACCAATTCCGGCTATTTATCGCAAAATCAAAACTCTGCAGGAAGTCGGACTTGGATATATCCGCCTTGGTCAATCTTCAACAACCTTATCGGGAGGAGAAGCACAACGTGTTAAATTAGCAACCGAACTTTCCAAAAAAGATACGGGAAATACATTTTACATCCTGGACGAGCCTACAACAGGTCTCCATTTTGAAGACATCAATGTACTCCTGGGTGTATTGAACCGTCTGGTTGATCATGGCAATACCATTCTGGTAATCGAGCATAATCTGGATGTAATTAAAGTCGCCGACTGGGTGATTGATCTCGGACCCGAAGGAGGTTCAGGAGGTGGACAAATTCTGTTTGAAGGTTCTCCGGAAGAGTTGATTAAAGTAAAGAACAGCCATACCGGTAAATTTCTTGCCATGGAGATGGCACCTCCTAAATAAGCTCTCATTAGCTACCCGGCATCGCGGGTATTAAAATTTAAGAACTTTGTAAGAGCAAAGACAAACGTTTTGTCATAGCGAGAGATAATTTAATTCATAAAAATCAATGCGAATGACGTTAATGGTGTTGTTGTCATTGCGAGGCACGAAGCAATCCCTAATAAGCTAATAATTAGCGAGATTGCTTTGTAACTCGTAATAATGACAGTCACATTCTCATCAAAAAACGTCAATGGTAGTATAGCGAAGCAACTCTTGCAATAATGAGATTGCTTCGTCGTGCCTCCTCGCAAAGACATGCTATGGAGTATAATATTGATTTATAATTTGTCATGGGTACAGACATAACCTACCGTCCTCTGAAAAACAAACTATCCGCGTGGATAAATTTCATAATCTTAATCTTTTCTTTTACAGTTCCCTCCTGCGTCAGGACAGTAAAACCGCCTCTTTTTCTTAAATTTATACATGCTACAACTGCTCACATCTTCCCAAACCCGCGAAGCGGACGCCTACACCATTAAAAATAAACCCATCAGTTCAATTAATCTGATGGAGTCAGCTTCCCGGGCATTTGTTAAAGCTTTTATTGAGGAGGTTCCTGACAGAAACACACTGATAAGTGTTTATTGCGGAACTGGAAATAATGGCGGTGATGGGCTGGCCATTGCACGATTGCTAAAAGAACAGGCTTACGATTCCATCTCTGTGAAAATCATGCGCTTTAGTCCGAAAGAAAGTGCAGACTTTAAAATAAATCTGGATCGTCTCAAATTATCGGGAATTCCCCTTATAGAACTGTCTGACGCCAATCATCTGCCCAAAGAAAATGCCTCTGTAATTATAGATGCATTGATTGGCTCAGGGCTCAATAAAGCTTTGGAAGGCGACCTTAAGACACTTATAATTCAACTCAATAAACTAAAAATGAAAGTAATTGCAGTTGATGTGCCGAGCGGATTCCCTGCGGAAGGGATTATTGACACAAGTGCCACTGTATTGAAAGCCAAACTGACCATCACATTCCAGCAGCCAAAAATCAATTTCTTCTTTCCCGAATCAGCAGAGGCTACAGAGCGATTTGCTGTGACAGACATCGGTTTGGATGAGGACTTTATTCAATCCCTGCCCGGTCCATGGAAACTCATTGAAGAGAAGGACCTGAAAGGTTTAGTAAAAACCCGAAAAGCATTCAGTCATAAAGGTAGTTATGGTCATGCCCTGATTATTGCGGGCAATACCAGAACGATGGGGGCCGCTTTGCTCTGCGCTGATGCCTGCCTGCATTCCGGAGCAGGATTAACTACCGCCTGCATCCCTGAAAAAGGTATGCCGGCTTTAAATGCCTATGCACCAGAAGTGATGACGATATCCAGAGAAGAATTAGAATCTGAAGTAAATTCCTGCAAGTTTAACTCCATTGCTATTGGTCCCGGACTAGGAACCAATAGCAATGCAACAGAACTGGTAAAATTGGCATTGAACTTTAATATACCCCTTCTTATTGATGCCGATGCATTGAATATTCTTGCTGCGAATCCTGAGTTATTGAATAAATTACCCGCAAATACTATTATTTGCCCACACATGAAGGAGTTTGACCGCCTGTTCGGAATATCGGCCAGCTGGTGGGATCGTATAAACTTAGCACTCAGAAAAGCGAAGGAATTAAACCTGCTCATCATTTTAAAAAACCGGTATACTTTTATTGCTTTACCTGAAGGCGATATCCTGATCAATCCTACGGGCAACCCCGCTATGGCTGTTGGAGGTATGGGCGATGTATTAAGCGGAATGATTGCGGCATTCTTAGCACAGGGATATTCTGCAAAACAGGCCGCGATGCTGGGCTGTTTTATCCACGGAAAAGCAGGGGACATTTTACATCAGGAAATGGGAATGTATAGTATACCGCCCGGGGAGTTGACTATGATTTTGCCGGAGGTAATTCAGAGTTTCACCATTCCTGCCTGAGTTAAAAACTAGCTATTTGGTATTTACCCTGATTCCCTTTTAGCGTCTTTAAATTTCTCCTCCTGATCCGCTTCGGGCGAAGAAGGAGCTTCGTAGGCCGGACTCAAAATTTGACTTAAATTAATGACATTCCCTCACCTGCTGAAGGCTACCGTGTACCCAAATTTTCTATGTCGTCATGCATTGGCGTCCTTGTCCCCCGGCTGGCGGGGGTTAGGGGGTGGATGAATTAATCCTCCCCGTAGCCCCTCCAAAGGGGCACAGCATAGCGCCTAAATCCCTGCTTAATAGTAAGGAACCTGTTTAAAAGTGTACACACGGTAGCTGCTGAAAGGCAGGATTCGGGATGACAGGGCTTTTGGTTACACTATTATTCTAACTAGTCAATTGCACTTGTCATCCTGAACGAAGTGAAGGAACTTCGCTGGACTTGACTCAAAATTTGACTTGAACTAATGAAGTTCCCTCTCAGCTCAGGGCTTTGTGGGATGCTTAAAACTCAAAAAGATGCTTTTCTGCATGGTATGAAGAGCGCACCAAAGGGCCACTCTCTACGTATTTGAATCCCATCTCAAGTCCGCGGACTTTGTATTTCGCAAATTGTTCAGGTGTAATCCAATCTACAACCGGATGATGATTTCTGCTCGGCTGCAGGTACTGACCAAGGGTAAGAATATGTACTCCTGCCTCCAGGAGATCAGCCATTGCTTCAAAAACATCTTCTTCAGTTTCTCCCAAACCCAGCATAATTCCTGATTTAGTACGTAAACCCGCTTCGTTAATCCGGCGAAGGCATTCTAAACTGCGGTCATATTTAGCCTGAATTCTAACTTCCTTAGTCAAGCGGCGAACTGTTTCCAGGTTATGAGAAACTACCTCAGGTCTTGTGGCGAGTACCCTATCCAGATTTTCCCAGATCCCTCTAAAATCAGGAATCAGAGTTTCCAATGTAGTTTCAGGGCTCTCTTTACGGATTGTATTAATGGTTTCTGCCCAGATTGTGGAACCTCCGTCCTTCAGATCATCACGATCTACCGAAGTGATCACGCAGTGCTTAACCTGCATCAAACGGACCGAATTGGCCACGCGATTTGGCTCATCGGTGTCCACTGGAAGTGGTCTGCCTGTTGCAACTGCACAAAACGAACAGGAACGGGTACAGATATTTCCCAGGATCATAAAAGTAGCTGTCCCGGCACCCCAGCATTCACCCATATTCGGGCAATTGCCACTTTCACAAATAGTATGCAGTTTATGGGTATCTACTAAACCCCTTACATGTGCATATTCCTTCCCAACCGGAAGCTTTACACGCAACCAATCAGGTTTGCGCTGCATTTGATTTACTGGAATAACCGGTAGTTCGATCATAATGCAAAAGTAAAGAATTTTAACAAGAATTATGACGGTACAGACCTGATCAGTTTTTTTGACAATAAGCTGTATTTAAAATGGAAGCTCTTCAATCTTTGACAGGGATAATCAACAATTTAATTATTTTTGGGCATAATAATCCGCAAAATGGCAACTATAGAAACTATTTATCAGGGAGACCTGAGAACTCAGGCAAAGCATGTATATTCAGGTAATACAATTATAACTGATGCCCCCCTTGATAATCAGGGCAAAGCAGAGGCATTTTCACCAACCGACCTGATGTCGGCATCTTTGGGAAGCTGTATGTTCACCATCATGGGAATTGCCGCAAGGGAACATGGAATTGATATAGATGGAAGTACCTACTCAATTACCAAAATTATGGCAGCAGATCCGAGAAGGGTAAGTGAAATACAAATAACTTTCAATTTCCCTGAAATAATCTATACTGAGAAGCAGCGTGCCATATTGGAAAGATCAGCAAGAAATTGCCCGGTTGCCAAGAGTCTTCACCCGGATCTGGTTCAGAATATTGTCTTTAATTTTAAAGATTAAACCAATTTCAGCTTTAGGCTTTTAGCTTAAAGTATCTGCTCTGCCAAATCTTCTGCAGATATCTCGCTGTGTGAGGTTTCATAGATACATTCACCATCCTTTATCAGTAGAAGCTGTGGAGATTCGTGATGGACATTGAATTTATCAGCAATCGCATTTGAAATATCCCTGTGACTGATCAGATCCAGATAATACAGTGGAGTTCCTTCAGGAATTGAATCCCAATCATGTTCAAACCGTCTTTTAGCCATCATGCTGACCGAACAGCGGGTACTATGCTTGAATATTACGCTGTAAGCTCCGGCATCAATGATATTCTGTAATTGTTCCTGACTATTAAGATCTATCCAGTTCATGTTTAATAATGACAATTATAATTGGCTTACAAAAATACCACAAAATCGCGGTCAAGCCGTCAAAATCGGGTCAAATTGAAGATTTTAGAAAAAAAGAAGGATTAGCGCCTAGATTTAGGATAAGTGCCATAAGCAGGACATAATCTGGAAGAACATGCCTGTAAAACAGTTGTGGCTATAAATAAGGCTATTATACCTATAATTACTCTTTTCATGCTTAGGGTTTTTTAAAATTATTGATTTTAATTCAATAATCAAACAAAATATTTATTGAGCGGCATTGGCTTGAACCTGAGCCATTACAATTGCAGTAACTGCTGCCTCTTCACCTTTATTCCCGTGCTTTCCTCCAGCCCTGTCCTTTGCCTGCTGCTGGTTATCTGTTGTTAATACGCCAAATACTACAGGTTTGTTATGTTTAATTGAAACATTTACCAGTCCGTTGGCAACAGCATTACAAATGAAAGTAAAATGAGGAGTTTCTCCCTGGATTACACAGCCTAAACATATTACCGCATCCAGCTGTTTAGAAGAAAGCAATATATCAGCCCCACTTGTTAATTCGAAACTTCCCGGGACCTGAACAGTCAGGATATTTTCTTCAAGTACTCCGCTTTTTAATAGTGCTGAACATGCTCCATTATATAAGGCTCCGGTAATCTCAGCATTCCATTGTGCAACCACAATCCCAACAGTATAATCCTTACCCGAAGGGACCTCCAAATGAGAGAAATCTGACAGACTTTTTAATATGCTGGCCATGCTCCTAAATAATAAATGGTTGTTACCTGTAATATACGGTAACAACCATTATAAATGTTTTCTTTATAATCTTGCTTCAGCCCTTGCTATATAAGCATCAACTGTCGAAGCTTCAACACTCTCAGAATACTCCGTTTTGATTTTCTTGTAGGTATCAAGTGCAGATTTAAAGTCCTTCTGCTCCTCATATACCAATCCCAACTTTTTAAGAAAAAGCGGACTGGTGAAGGTATTTTTATTCTTATCAGCAGCTTTCTTATAGAAAGTAATGGCTTTATTGTAGTCCTTTAATTCACTATATGCATCTCCAAGCATACCCAATACAAGGGGATCAATTACAGGGCTACCGGTGCTGCTGTATTTGCCTAGTGCGTCAACTGCTTTTTGATATTCACCCTTTTGAAGATAAAGACCTCCAAGGTATGCATTAGCAAGATTTGCGGATTTGGTGCTTGAATATTCATCTGCAATTTTTTCAAATCCGGGGTATGAACCATCGCCTTTAATTGCCCTGTCTTTCAGCGAGTCGATTGCCACATATTCTTCAGCCTTATACATTTCATTGGCTGCTTTATCTGCCCTTGGGGCAAGGTAGAAATTTTGGTAACCGAAATATAATAGCACCAAAGCAATAATGGCAGCACCAATTACAGCTAAGCTTTTTGCATTTTCCTGAACAAATTTGCTTGTATTCCCAAGCTGATTGTCACTTTCTGTTACGTTATCTTTTTGATCTTTTGACATTTGTATATTAAAAGTTGTAAACCGTTTCACTAAATCCAATTCCGCAAAAATACATTTTTCGTACTAAGTATCAACTTTTAAATCAGAGAGATTGATTTTTTTTATTTGGAGAGTAAAACAAGCTGAAAAGACTAAATTTGTAAAAGCGCTTCCCAGCACAGGCATCAACTATGTGGCTTCAAAAATTATCTGTCATTAATTTTAAGAATTATTCTGAAGCCGAATTAATTTTTTCGGACACAGTCAATGCATTTACGGGGAATAACGGTGCCGGAAAAACCAACCTGCTTGATGCGATTCATTACCTTTCACTCTGCAAGAGCTATTTTAATCCTATTGATAGTCAGCAGATTAGGCAAGGTGAAGATCTTTTTATGATTCAGGGAACATTCAGGAAAGATGATACCGATGAGGTGATCTATTGCGGATTAAAACGAAGTCAAAAAAAGAAATTCAAGCGAAATAAAAAAGAATACCAGCGCCTTGCCGACCATATAGGTCTCTTCCCTTTGGTGATGATTTCTCCAAATGATATCAGCCTGATTATTGAAGGCAGCGAAGAACGCAGAAAATTCATAGATAATGTCATCTCTCAGACTGACAGCATTTATCTGGATGAACTGATCAATTATAACCGGAATCTGATGAACAGAAATGCCCTCTTAAGACAAATTGCAGTCTCGGGTAATTATGATGCATCACTTATGGAGATCTATGATGATCAGCTTGTCATATCAGGGAATAAAATCTTTGAAAAACGCAAAGCTTTTATGGAGGAATTTACGGCGATCTTCAATAAACACTATCAGTATCTGAGTGAGGATGCCGAACAGGTTGAACTGAATTATGACTCACCCCTGCTTCAGGAAGATTTCTCTACTATTTTAAGCAGAAATCTGGAACGCGACCGGATACTCGAGCGCACCTCCAGTGGAATCCATAAAGATGAGCTGAATTTTAGCATTCATGGAATGGCGCTGAAAAAGTTTGGTTCCCAGGGGCAACAAAAATCATTTCTTATTGCCTTGAAGCTTGCACAATACAGCTTTCTGCATCAGCAAAAGGGATTTGAACCTTTACTTCTTCTGGACGATATTTTTGATAAGCTGGATGATGCCAGAACCACCAAGCTCATGAAAATGGTTTCCGATAAGGATTTTGGGCAGATATTTATTACCGACACCAGCAGGAACAGAATTGAGAATATTTTCGTTAAGCTGGAGGTTCCGGTAAATATCATTGATATCGAAAAAGGAAATATTGCCGGATAATAATCCCTCATTCATGCCAGATTTTCTTAAATTTAAAAACAGGGATTCAATAATCCCAGGATTATGAGCCGTACAAACGACAAACCTCTTAAAGATGCGATAGAACAGATGCTTCAGGTTTACAAACTGAGAAGAAAGTTTGATGAAACTTCGCTGCTTGTAGCCTGGCCGGAAATGATGGGAAAGGCGATCGCTAACCGTACGAAGGATATCTTTATTCGGGACCGCAAGTTATTTATACGACTAGAATCCGCTGTGATTAAAAATGAACTGATGATGATGCGCTCCAATATTATCGAAAAGATGAATGAACGCGCAGGGGGCAGTATTATTGATGAAATTATCTTTCTTTAATTAATATGAGTTCGATTTCAGTCAGGGCAATAAAAATATGGTTAGAATTGGTCAAATAAGATTCTTTAACTATAATGATTTGATTTTGGAAATCAATACCTGTGTTTTATAGGCTGGTTTAGCCCTTTCCTACGGAGTATTTCCGGCAAGAAATTGCGTTCTAATTCAAATTACGAATAGCCGAAAGATACCTCCTCCGGCAAGGTTTATTTTACCCGGGGCCGTTTTTCATCGGAACGGAAAGCCCGGCAAAAGGTCCATCAGCCATTTGAAATAATCCCGGGTGTCAGCTGTAGCCTTTTTGCGATACAGAAATTCATGATAAATACTAAATCTGCTGCAAAAAGCTAAGCAGAACACGGGAAAGAATCACAGACCTTGCTTTCTAAAACAAAAGAAAATCAGTCAATCTAATTAGTTCAGGAAGATTTTATATCGAAGTCAGGTTAACCCCTCTTTTTTTCGTTGTAGTTTTTTACCATCAGGTAATATAAAACTGTCATAAAAAAGGCAATGGAGAATGCCTTGAGAACAAATAAATAATCCACATTCTGATCCCATCCCCCCAAATAAGAAACAGCGGCTGGCACAATCAGCATTACCAGGAAAAATATCAGGAAGCGGGTTTGAAAAATTTTCATTGTTTGAATTTAATACTGTCGCCCTGCAAAAAATTACAAGGCGACAGTATAATGAGCTTTAGAAGCGCTCAAATGCAGTAAAGAAGAAACGTCCTTCAATTTCGGCATTGTCATCTGAATCAGATCCATGAATTGCGTTTGCATCAATAGATTTTGCATACTTATTACGGATAGTTCCTGCTTCTGCTTTGCTTGGGTCGGTTGCACCTATCAGTTTACGGAAATCCTCAACTGCATTATCCTTTTCAAGAATTGCGGCTACAATCGGGCCGGATGACATGAAATCAACCAAATCCTTGTAGAAGGGACGCTCACTGTGTACTGCATAGAATTGCCCTGCAATATCCTTGCTCAAACGGGTATATTTTAAAGCAATCACTTTAAATCCCCCCTTGATAATATCATCTAAAATTGCTCCGGTGTGGCCATTGGCTACAGCATCGGGCTTAATCATTGTAAAAGTTCTGTTTGTTGCCATCTTAATTTATCAAAATTGCTGCAAAAGTACGGCTAATAAATTAAAGGATAAAGGATTTTAAAAAATGAGCGGTTTTGAAGCTTTATTTTAATAACTTTGCATTTCTTTTTAAATAGATGTTAGAACTAGCCTCCCTAAAAGAGTATTTAGCTGAACCAAAGCACATTGTCATTACTACACATCCGAAACCGGACGGTGATGCTATGGGATCTTCTTTAGGTTTGTACAATTATCTGATCCTCAATGGACATCTGGTTAATGTAATTACTCCTACAGACTATCCAACTTTTTTACAATGGCTGCCCAACGATTCAGATGTAATCATTTACACTGAAAAACCTGAGCAATCACAGCAATTGATCGCATCGGCTGACCTGGTTTTTTGCCTCGACTTTAATTCCCTGGTACGAATCAATGAGATGGGTAATTATGTGCGTGAATCGAAAGCAAGAAAAGTTTTGATTGACCACCATCTGGAGCCTGAAGGATTTGAGGACTATACACTATGGACTACCAGCGCATGTGCTACTGCTCAATTGGTGTATGAGTTTATAGTGAATGTGATGGGCGACAGACATCTGTTAAACAAAGATATTGCGAGCTGCCTTTATACCGGAATCATGACCGATACAGGGTCTTTTCGCTTCAGATCAACTACCTCCAATGTACACAGGATTGTTGCCGATTTGATCGATTGCGGTGCAGACAACACATTAATTCATCAGCTTGTATATGACGATTTCTCAGAAACCAGATTACGATTTCTTGGACACTGCCTCCTGAACAAGCTGGAAGTATTAAATGAATTTAATACCGCAATTATTGTCATCACAAAACAGGAGCTTGAAGAATATAAAATTTCAACCGGCGATACTGAAGGCATTGTAAATTATGCGCTATCCATTACCGGAATCCGTCTCGCAATCCTTATTATTGAACGGCAGGATGTCGTAAAGTTGTCCATACGTTCAACCGGCGATTTTCCGGCAAATGAAATATGTAAGAAATATTTTAATGGCGGGGGACATAGAAATGCAGCGGGTGGTTTCTCGAATGAGAAAATAGAAACTGTCAGAGAAAAATTTGATCTGATATTACCAGAATACAAATCACAACTGACACTTATTCAACATATTAATTAGAATCAATTTAATACCATTAAAAACAATAAATACAAAAGAAGCATTCAGGTACTTTTAAGAAAAAAAAGAAAATATTTCTTCTACTGATTGATTCAATTAAAAAACAATGTATATTTCAAAACAATAGAAAAAACAAATGAAAAAATTAGTAATCGTATTAGGGCTGGCAGTTACGGGATTAACGGCTTGCAACAATTTTGACAAGGGTGAAGGGGATATGTTGTACAAGATCCACACTGACAAATCTGGCGAAACAATTAAAGATGGTGATTTTGTAGCTTTTAAAGCAATTGAGAAAACTGAAGGTGATTCAGTTCTTTACAGTTCTTATGATTATGATCGTCCGTCTTTACTGGTTAAGGAAAAATCTGTGTTCAAAGGCGATCTTTTTGCAGCTCTTGGACTTTTAAGTGAAGGTGATAGTGCAACCTTTAAAATCAACATCGACTCAATGGTACAAAAGATGGGCCGTCCGCAACCATCTGATACCACCAAAAAATACCTGGTTTATACCATTAAGATTGACAAAGTGATTCCAAAAGGATCATTAAACGATAGTCTTTTCCGCGGCAAGATCGACGAATTCCTGAAAGCAGAAATGGAGCAGGCTAAAACTGCTGAAGTTGCAAAAGTTAAGGCTTACGTATCTGCAAAAAGCCTTAAACCTCAAGTTACAGCTTCAGGTTTGAATTATGTTGTATCCAAAGAAGGTGCCGGAGCAAAAGCTAACCCTGGTGACACAGTTGTGGTAAACTATACAGGTATGTTCTTAAGTGGTAAAGTGTTTGACAGCAGCTTACCTGATGTTGCTAAGAAAAATGGAACTTTCAACCCACAACGTCCATACGAGCCATTGAAACTTCCTGTTGGAATGGGTGGTTCAATTCCAGGATTTGAGGAAGGCCTGATGCTTTTGAACAAAGGTGCTAAAGCTACTCTGATTCTGCCTTCGAAACTGGCTTACGGTGAGCAGGGAAATCAGGGTATTCCTCCATTCTCTCCACTTGTTTTTGAAGTGGATGTGGTAAACATCATTCCGGGAGCAGCACCTGTGGCAGCTGCAGCTCCGAAGCAATAATTATTCTTTGCTAATAAAAAAGCCCTTCCTGAACATTCAGGAAGGGCTTTTTTATTTAAGGCAGACAGGGGCAAAAAGGCTGACAGGGTTTTGAACCCTGTCAGCCTTATGTATTATGGGACTACCTGCCGGTAGAATTTGATTTATTCGTTAATTAATTTATTAAAAATAAATTGCCATAGATAACAATATAAAGGATGTCTCGCCAAGACGCAGAGAAGCAGTTGCATAACTCAGAAACTAATCTTCATAATTAAGTTGAAAATCTTAGCGTCTTTGCGAGAGGCAAGAAAATGGTATTGGGTTTGAATTATTTAGAAGCAGCCTCCTTCAGCACATCCATATAATACTGCTCATAAAACGGCAGGATCAGACTCAGGTCGAACTGATGTGCACGCTTTAGCGCTCCCTCCTTAAATGCAGCCAATTGCTTATCGTCCTTTAAAATAAAAATGGAGTGCTTAGCCATCCCATCAATATCACCCACATTATCCATAAATCCGGTTACACCGTCAATATTTAGTTCGGGTAAACCTCCGGCATTTGAAGTGATTACAGGTACCTTACATGCCATTGCCTCTAAAGCTGCCAAACCAAAACTTTCTGATTCGGAAGGCATAATGAACAGGTCTGAAACGGATAATATCTCCTCAACTGCATCCTGTTTGCCAAGAAATCTCACATTATCACATATCTCCAGGTCGCGGCAAAGCTGCTCACAATAAACCCTTTCAGGTCCATCACCAACCATTAACAATTTAGATGGAATCTCCTTTTGTATTTTCTCAAAGATATGAACCACGTCCTGTGTCCGTTTTACTTTCCGAAAATTAGAGGTATGCACTACAATGCGCTCATTATTGGGTGCGATTGCCAGTTTAAAATGATCTTTAGCTTTCAGACTAAATCGCTGCAAATCAATGAAATTCGGTATAACCTTGATGTCTTTAACAACATCAAAATGCTTGTAAGTATCTTCCTTCAGGTTTTCTGAAACCGCGGTAACCCCGTCAGACTGATTAATAGAAAAGGTAACCACTGGTTTATATGTCGGATCCTTACCTACCAGTGTAATATCTGTACCATGTAAGGTTGTCACAACAGGGATATGAATACCATAAGTTGCCAGAATCTGCTTTGCCATAAAAGCTGCCGAAGCATGAGGAATGGCATAATGTACATGCAGTAAGTCAAGTTTCTCAAACCTGACTACATCAACCAGTTTACTTGCCAGAGCCAGTTCATAGGGAGGATAATCAAACAAAGGGTAGTTGGAGACAGAAACCTCATGATAAAACAGGTTTTCAGAGAAGAAATCAAGGCGGGCAGGCTGCCTGTAGGTAATAAAATGTACCTGATGCCCATTATCAGCCAGGGCTTTACCCAGTTCTGTGGCTACCACTCCACTACCCCCGAAGGTAGGATAACAAACTATTCCAATTTTCATCTATATATGTATGGGTGATGAAGCCCGTCCGAACGGCTTAGCCGGGCGGGCCATCATGATTTTTAATATTTATGCCCCAGTGGGCTTTGGCAAAATAATGATGGTATCATCCTGAGATTTCTACCCGGACCAAATTTACTAATTATGACAGGAAAAGCGATTAATGGTATACTGTAATATCCTGCAAAGTAAATCCTTTATCAGGAGATTAATGTTAGTAAAATGTAAGAATACCCACAGCAGGATAATTACCTCCCGATTGCTTCATAAATCACATCCTGAATACGGCCCCTTATATTCAAATCGATGAGTCTTGATGTAACTCCTGGATTTACCCTATTCGATAAAAACACATAAACCAGATTATATTTGGGATCCACCCAAACACAGGTTCCGGTATACCCGGTATGTCCGAATGTTAATGGAGATGCCAGTTTGGTAGGATAGCCCTTACTGCTCTCCTCATCCCAGCGGTCAAAACCTAAACCACGGCGACTAACAGCCGATTGTTTTGTTGTAAACATATTAACTGTTTCGGCTTTGAAATATCGGTTTCCACCATATATTCCTCCATTCAATATCATTTGGTAAAGTATTGCCAGATCATTCGCATTCGAAAAGAGTCCGGCATGCCCCGATACACCCCCAACCATCGCAGCACCCTGATCATGAACATAGCCTTCAAGCAGTGTCTTCCTGAATTCCTTGTCATCCTCTGTTGGAATAATCTCTTCCTTTGGAAAACGGAGACGCGGATTGAAACCAGCCCTGGTCATTCCAAGCGGCTTATAAAACTGATCCATCACATAGGTTTCCATTGGCTTTCCGGATTGGCGCTCCACCATTTCTTTCATAAAGTACATGCTCAAATCACTATAAACATACTTTCCCTGATTCGACAAAGCGGAGTTCAGCATCAGGGGCCACATCACCTGCTTGAAATAATCCTTCCTAAGGTAATAGTGATCAGCAACTTTTACCGGATGTGATACCGATGAATCGCGGCTGTAATCAGTCTCCAACAGACTTCTATAAAAAGGAATATAAGGAACGAATCCCGCCTGATGAAGCATTACATCCCGCACAGGAATATCTTTTTTATTGGTATTTCGCGATCTTGGAATGTAGGCTCCAATGGTCGTATCCAGTTTAAGTTTACCCTGTTCGAACAAGCGCATCACCGCCATAGTTGTTGCCGAGATCTTTGTAACCGATGCAAGATCATAGATGTCAGTAATCCGGGTTGGAGTACGGTCAATATAAGTACGGGTACCATAAGCTTTATTAAAAATCACTTTCCCGTCCTTTACCACCAGCACAACTGCACTTGGAGTAGCTCTCTGACGAATTGCTTCTTCAGCGATATCATCAATTCTGTTGAGAGCTGTACTATTGATTCCAAGCTCTTCTGGTACTGTATATTTTAGCCGTATTGGAATTGTGGAAAATCCTGAGCCCAAAGCATATCTGGCTGAGATTCCCTGATTCAGCCGGGCATTGGAAGCAAGTCCGCCGAATATCAGTTGCGCAGCAAAATTTGCTGATACTGCAGACTTCTTTTCAGACCAGATAATTACTGAATTCAAAGCCTCGAGCAGTTTCAGACAACCTGCATCACCCGACAAGCTGACAATGAGACTCTTATTTAACTGAAGATCCAGCAATAAAGGGATAGTCCGCGGATCATTTAATGACTGATCTGTAACCTGAACGATTACCGTATTATAAAATTTCAGATCATCATTCAGATCATTGAAGCTTTGCATATCATGATTGTATACCGCAGAGGCAAAGGAATGTATGCGGGTATACTTGTTGAGAATACTATCAAATTCTGAGGCATAGGCCGAGCCAATATTGACACTGGCTATAGTCAAAGGCATTAGATCCTTTAATGGAACAAGCTCCTCTTCATTATTTAATAAAACTGTTGAACTTTCAACACTTTTCCACTCAGTTAAAAAAGTTTCATTCCTGAAGTGCTCTGACATTTGTGCACAGGCATTCAGGGCAAATAAACTCAGCAAACAGACCGCAATTGGTAAAGCTCTGATCCTCAATAATTTATTTACTATATACATTCTCACCATTTAAAAAGGTTTTAACCACTTGAGTTTTAAACAGCTGACCAGGATCTGCTTTCATAATATCCTGATCAAGGATCACAAAATCAGCGAATTTCCCTGCTTCAAGGCTGCCCTTTTCTTTCTCTTCAAACTGACCCTTTGCTGCCCAGATTGTCATCCCGCGTAAAGCTTCTTCACGGCTCATTGCATTTTCCATCTGATAGCCTTCTGACGGAAATCCCTTCATATCCTTCCTTACTACTGCCGCATAAAACGTGTACATAGGATTTATGTTTTCAACAGGAAAATCTGTGCCTAATACCAGCCAGCCATTCTGGTCTAATAGTTGTTTAAAAGCATAAGCCCCTTTAACCCTTTCGGTGCCCAAACGATCAGCAGCCCAGTACATATCCGATGTGGCATGAGTACTTTGTACCGAGGGGACAATATTATTTTCAGCAAATAATTTAAAATCTGCCTGATTCACCACCTGAGCATGTTCAACCCGCCAGCGGAAATCATTTTTACCTTTCAGAACTTTGGCATAAACATTCAGTATCTCACGATTTGCCGAATCACCGATTGCATGGGTATTCATCTGGAAACCACCATCGGCAATTTTCTGAGCTACTTCAGCAAAATGCTTTTTATCACTCAATAAGAAGCCTGAGTAGCCTGGTTTATCAGAATAAGGTTCAAGAAGGCAGGCACCTCTTGATCCAAGAGCTCCATCCATATAAACTTTGAATGAACGAACATTTAACCGATCCGTTTTTATAGCACCATTTTTAAACAGGAAATCGTAATTCTCTTTATCATCATGAAGCATTCCATAAATGCGCATCTTGAGCTGCTTATTTTCATGAAGTTCTGTAATAAGAGGTATTAGATTATGACTGATACCGCAATCGGTAACCGTAGTTAATCCCGCAGCGAAGCAATTCTTCTGAGCATCTAAAAGCGACTCCTTGATCTGCGCTACAGTTTGTTCCGGAATTTTGGAGTAAACAGCAGCCTGAGCATTGTCAACCAGAATACCAGTCAGTTTTCCATTGATGCTTTCTGCCTCACCGCCGGTAATTTTCTGCCCGGGTTTTAGTCCGGCAAGGTCAAGCGCAGTTTTATTTGCGATCGCTGCATGCCCATCAATCCTGGAAAGTATCACAGGCCGGTTTGGGAAAAGCTCGTTCAACTTAATATTGTCCGGAAATTCCTTATCAGTCCAGTCGTTCTGATCCCATCCCCTGCCAATGATCCATCCTTCCGGATTCTCACTACCAAATTGCTGAAGCTTCTCAAGAATTTCCTCCCAGCTTTTGGTTCCGACGAGATCCGCCTGCTGCAGTCCCTCGCCATAACCGTAAAAATGCGAATGCCCATCAATGAAGCCCGGATATACAGCCTTCCCTTCCGCATCAAGTAGTTCTCCCTTATACTTCTTCAGAATTTCCTCAGAACTTCCAGTCTCTACTATCTTACCATCCTTTACAGCAAATGCCTCAGCAACTGAAAAATTATCATCTACTGTATAAACTACAGCATGGTGAACAATCAAATCTGCCTGTTTTTGAGAATTACAGGAAAAAAACAGAACTGATATGGCCAATAAAAAGAAGTTCCTGATCATATGGGCTTAATTGAGAAATGATTTCAATTGGTAAATATAAATTATGCTTAAGCAATTAACCTGCAAAAATTCAATTAAAAAACTAGTCCGGGAGTTCGAAACCCCAAATTATATGCCCCGATAAATAATTGATATTCAGGTCTTTGTTTTATTAATAAAATAATTATTTTTATTAAAGACTCTGAGGATGAATTACTTAGATGTAACGATTTTAAAGTTCATACATCGAATACCTGCTAAAACAAAATTATAGTCACATGAAAAATAACTTAAAGAAAGGCATTAAATACTTTGTCCTGATAGCCATTGTAGCTATTGTTGGTTTGCTTAGCTATGTCAGTTTTGCTCTACCTGATGTCGGAGATCCTGAAAATTTAACGATTGAAATTACTCCCGAAAGAATAGAAAGAGGCAAGTACCTTGCTCATAGTGTCAATGCCTGTATGGATTGTCATTCTAAACGAGACTGGACGAAAGCAGCTGGTCCGATTATAGAGGGCACTTTGGGGCAAGGGGGAGAAGAATTTAGCCAGGAATTTGGATTTCCGGGGAAATTTTACTCTAAAAATATTACTCCCTATGCGTTGAAAGACTGGACAGATGGCGAAATATTCAGAGCAATTACCGCTGGGGTTAATAAAGACGGCAAAGCCCTTTTCCCAGTGATGCCTCATCCCAATTATGGGAAATCTGATCGCGAGGATATTTATTCAATAATAGCCTATATCCGGACTTTGCAGCCAATTGAAAATGTAGTTCCTGAGTCGGTACCCGACTTCCCAATGAATTTCATTATCAATACTATCCCACAAAAACCTCAGTTCGTAAAAATACCTGATCAGAGCAATGTGGTAGCATATGGTGCATATATTTTCAATGCTGCAGATTGTTTTACCTGCCATACGAAACAGGAAAAGGGCGCTCCATTGCCGGGAATGGATCTGGCCGGAGGCTTTGAATTTAAAATGCCTGGAGGTGGCGTAGTCCGTTCAGCAAACATTACCCCAGATGCCGAAACCGGTATTGCCAAGTGGACTGAAGAAATGTTTGTAAATCGTTTTAAATCATATACCGACAGTACTTATAAACCTGCTGATATTAAACCCGGAGAATTTAATACTGTGATGCCGTGGACCATGTACGGAAACATGAAAACCGAAGATCTGAAAGCAATCTATGCCTATCTGCGAACAGTAAAACCAGTTAAAAACGAGGTAGAAAAATTCAGTCCGGCACAGGCTGAATAATTCTGTTTGGCTCCAAATAATCTTCTGATAATTATGCCTGTTTAATAAACAGGCATAATTATCATTCTACTCTCCCATT
>CAZTRY010000067.1:0-13361 GCA_964616525.1 uncultured Sphingobacterium sp.
AAGAAAGAATATTTTGTCAGTCCGTTATAGCTAAGCCTCCAGTTGGGAATTGGTACTTTGGGGAAACGGTTCAGTGAAATTTTATTTGCATCCTTTCCGGTATAGGCAGCCATAAAAGAAGCAATTAAAACATCCTGCGAGCTCTTGCCATAACCATCAGCAAATCCTCCGGTAGAACCTGAGGAATTTGGGTTTTGTGCTCCCAAACGCTGAGAAATTATGGCTCTGTTCTCCTGAAATTGTTGGAAGAGACGGGAAGAGTTGTTTAACTTATTTTCCTTGCTGAAGGCGGTTTTCATTGAAAAAAAGGAAATATTAAAATCTCCGGTAGTAACCGGACTCAGATTTTCGAAGTTGTTACTCGATGGAAGGAATTTGAAATTTGTTGAATAATTAAAACTCTGGCTCTTTGTGGCGGTCAATTCAATACGCAAGTCGCGGAAAGGCTCAACCAGACCTCTGAAACTCATATCCTCTTTAACAGTATTGATGTATAACTGATTCAACAATGAGTCGCGCGTAATCCAGCCATTATCCAGCGAGCGGGACCGGATGTCACGCTGCCCACCAAAAATAAAATCATAACCCGGAGCATTCAGACTTAGATCCTGGCCAATGAAACTTGTTTTTGGAAGGTAGCCGGGCAAGAATGTTCCCTCGGTTTTGGTATATGCCCCACTTACATTTTTCAAACTGGTGATCAGATTAATTAAGAAACCCGCTGCCTTGCTTTTATCAGCCTGATTCATACTCCTGATAAACCCGAATTTATTGTACAAGGCGACCATACTCAAAGTTGGATTAAGCTGTACCGTTCGCGAATTCTGAATTGTATTTCCCACATTAATCCTTGGGTCATTCATTGTCAATAAAGGCTCCGTTTGCCAGTTAAAACCCGAACCATAACGGGCTGCCAGTGTAACCCAGTCCAGACCCGGGATTTTATTGACAGGAACATTATAAGTAAGGTTCATGGTATGACCATAATCTGTAGTACGGCCCATTTTCATGAGATTTTGCCAGAGGGTATCCCGTTTCAAGCCATTTATTCTACCCTCGGGTTCATCAATGATCGAGTAATTGGTTGCATTAAAATCCAACTGCATGGAATGGGTCAGGTTCCAGCTGATGCCATAGAGGCGCGACATCTGAAAATTTTTATTAAAATTAGTATTGATCGGGAGGAAATTATTGGGGTCATTATCCCGCAAAGTATTTTCAGAATATAAGCGGTCAACATCTATCCTGAAATTCAGAATTGATGGTAAAAGACTGAAATTAAAATCCCTGATCAATGAAAGACTCTTCGATTTAATCAATTTCTCAAAAGGCGCAATACTTTTGGCTTGTTTCGAATAATTGTACTGCAATCCGGCACGATAGGTCTTCTGAATGGTATTCTCATTAATGAAATCACGATGGTTAAACTCATTAAATGCATAAGTGGCACTCAGATTTTCAACATCCCAAAGGCGGGTTTTACTATCGGGGTTGGTTTTGATTTTACGAACATCGGTAAAATTAATACTCTTCCTCGCCGTATAATCTTCAGTAATGAATTTCAGGGAATCCCTGACCTCCTTGGAAGAATTCTGGAGGGTGGTTTTAAACTCTGTATCCTGAATTCTTGGATCATATTGCGGTGATGCAACCTGTCTGGAGAAGTTCACGAACATGGGCACTTTTATTCCGGTACGTTCAGGGAAGAATTTGCCAAGCTCCACATTGCCCGAAAGATCAAAGAGCATATCGTCCTCCCTGTTTCGCTCACTTACTCTGCGATCAATAGAACCGAAGCCAACCGTACTTTTACTGCCTGAGATGGTAACATCGGCGAAATCTGCAAGTTTTGCGTTCATCCTGGCGGTTGCGGCCCAGCCCCCGCGTTCATCAAAATCGGTTAAACGCATCTCATTAAACCAGATTTGTGCTGTTTTATCGAGACCGTCATCCAGACCCGGGCTTGCTAAACTTCGCAATGGATTACGAACTCCAAGCATATAGACACGAACCTTACTCAGATCTGGCTGCCCTTTGACAGTGATGATGTTCTGCCCGTCCTGATAGATAAAGGGTCGATTTATTGGCCATGGCTGACCGTTAAAAACAGCCTTGTTACGCGCTGCTTTTGCTTCCAAAAACAATCTCAGCTGCACATCAATTTTATTCTGGTCGGGCCAGATCAGACTGGGTGCACTGGTACCCGGACTTGTGACTTTCAAGGGAATCTCATAATCATAGTAATTGTCCTGATTATCTGTACCTACTCTCAGAAATGCACGAAGGTCATTATCCCTTAGCTGATCTCCTTCTGCGTGAATGAACATCTCCAAACGCTTATAGGACCGGAAATCATTCATGGTAGTTCTGAATGCGGCCCGTCCGTATCCATCCCGCAGATTTCGAACACTCAATGCCAGGGATTGCTCATTCTGACGGGATTCACCCCTGAAATTTGTATAGTCTATCTCTCTGGTAATTCCCGGAGGAAGTACATATGGAATAGGGGTACGTTTGCCATTCTCCTCTATATTAACAGCACTGACATCAATTATTGAATTGTCGAGACCGGGATTAATCAGTGAGGGATCAGCAATAACCTTTGACGGGTTATTTTCAGAATTGTATCTTCTCCACTCTCCTCTGACCAATTGCAGTTTCGCCAGACGCATAATAGTGGTGTCAGCAAAATCAGTCATAAACATCCTGATGAAGCGAATCGATTTAAAATCATTAATATTTCCAACTTTTTGCAAATACTCTGCAATAGGAATTTTAAACTGAATCCACCTCACTGTTTCCTGGGTTCCATTAGCCAGTCTAACCGTGGCAGGAACAATGTCTGAAACATAATTAGTTCCTACAGAAAGCAGATCCTGTGGTCGAATAGAGACCTTGTATTGAAAATACTCGTCTGCCTGTGTAGAATTGTTGTCCCGGTTGATATCCTCACCGTCAGGAAAAGATGTTGCAGCTGTATTCTCAATTCCAGTCTGGTCAATTGATTGCTGCGCAGTTTTTGAGTTTCCTTCCGGATTATTATACTTTTCATACCTCTTTAGAATACCGGCATTAGCCTGATCAAGATTTGATCCCCTGTAATACTGAAAATCATCTGATGCAGGATCACTTTCTATTGAAATTGCAGCCTGAGGATTGATACTGGCCTTTACCTGATTCAAAAAAGAGCTGAACTGCTGTCTCTCATTTTCACTATCCAGTCCATCAATACCTATATCCTGAAACTGTCTCGCCGAAGGGTTATTATCAAATGCCTGAATAACCGGCTGCAGTTTTGGAACCCTTCCCCAAATGGTGCTTTCTGTCTTTGCAGTATTCCCATCTATTGGCAAACCATTTTCCATGCTTTTCCTTCCATCTTTCAGGATATCTTCGGTGATGTTTCCCAGATTGAAATAGAGATCACCACCAGCACTGGTTTTATTATATATGAACGGATCAAGCATCCACATTTCTATGAACTCAATGTTGAGTGCCTCAAAATCGTTCGTTTCCAATTTTCTGAATATCCCACCCCACCTGCTTCGCGGATTGGTTAGCGTACCTGAAGAAGTCAGGCCGGAGGTAGTGAAATTATAAGGGCCCCTGATTGTAGGATAGAAGGCAAGATCGAAGGTTGGCAGAATGATTGCCTGTCCGGTATTGGAATCTTTGAAAGGAAAAACCTCCCGTTCAAAAACCTGGCGAACATAATGGTTCGATAGTTCATTCTTATCCCTTCTGATATTTTCAGGTGTAAGTGAATTTCCGGTCAGGTAAAATATCGGATCAATATTATAAAAAGCCAGTCTCGCCCGGTTATAACCGTATGCCAGATCATTATTCAGTCTTGATTCAGGGAAATGCTGTGGGGTACCCGATATCTGCCAGGAAATAGCGCTTTTTATATCGATCATCGACCTGCTCGCCTCAAAATCGTCGAGATAACTCGCCCCATTCCTGCTTCCGGCAAAATTCAGTGCTCTTGGATGCCCCGGAACCAGACTGGCATACTCTCCATTAAAAGTGATACTGGAAGGCTCCTTGGTGTTGATAAAAGGAATCTTATCTACCATCCGGGTAAGCCATCTGGATGGAGAATTATAACTGGCATCTATACCCCAGATGGTATTGGAAATGGCCTCTTCCCCAATATTCACTTTTTGAGTGAGCGGCTTTTCCGTCAGGTTCATGAAGGTACCACCAAGATTCAGCTTATCATTTAGCCTATAATCAAAACGGGTACCGGTAAGTGAACGCTGCTGTAATCCAAAAAGTTCATTATTTTCAAGTTTGATTCTTATGGGTTGCCCTGAGCTTAGAAGTGCCGAATTTAAAATTCTGACTACACCTATATTATAATCGACCGTAAAATCTACCCCTTCCTGCAGGGGCATTGAACCTGCAACAACCTGTACCGAACCAGGTGGAACATTTATGGCATTCAGCTGAAATTCTGAACCTCCCTGGGATTGATAGGTACCCCTGATCTGATATCTGTTCAATCTGGCAAACAGTTGCTGGGCAATTACTTTTGTAGAGTCGTAAAGAGGCTGAAAAACATATTTATCAATCAGATTCCGCTCAGATACCGGATTAAACCGTTTAGCCAGATCAGAACCAAAAGGTTCGACCAGAGGGAAGGTGATCCTGCCATTTTGAGGATCGATGGTAATACCCTCCAGAAAATCGAAAAAACCATCCGGCTTACGGTCGTTTTGCTGATTCAGATTATCCAGATTGGTCATCTGAATCCATAATTTATTGCTGTTGTTCTGCCCCTCAGTAATCTGTGGTTTTTCTATACCGGTTTCCTCATCAAGCCTGAAAATATTAAGTTTAAAATCGTTTCGGCTGACCTGATATGCACCAAGGGTATAAATATTCTTCATCATCAGATCCCAGGTAGGCAGACTGGTTTTTAAGGTCTCATTCTTTAATAACTTGACATACAGAACTTCCGGAGTGGAATTATTCACCGGATTATCGGTTGAGAACTCTCCCACCTGGTATTCAACTCCATTGACTGTATATCGATAAGCAACTGCAAGCACCTCATCGGCATTTAATTGGGTATTCAGGGAAATATAACCAAGCCGGGGATTTAATATATACTCCTTATCAGTCAGGTTTCTGGCAAAAGTGAGTTTAGCGAAATTGTCAGTACCGCCACCTGCCGCCTGAAAAAATGAAATAGCATCATTGGAATTGGTTTGCCTAACCCCAGGAGGGAGAACCTGCAGCAAATTATTTGACTGCTGACCGAAGCCGGGACCGGCAAAACCTGAAGGCAGAACCGAATAACCCCGACCACCCTGAACCTGAAAGGTATTGTAAACCTTATTTTCCCCCAAATCCAGTAAGCCCAGAACATCTCTCGAATTTACAGTACTGTTTGCACGGTTGGTTACCCATACTTCTATCTTTGTGATATTAATATTGGAGCTATTGAGCGGAATATTTTCAAGGGCTTTATTATAATTATCCCTGAAATACTGAGCAAGAAAATAATGCTTATTAGTTTCATAATTATCAGCAGAAATACTGAATTCATTTTGCTGTGAACCATTGGTGATTGTAATCTCTTTCTGCTGTGATTTTTGTTGCGAAAAAATACTGGTTACATTTAATTTTCCAAATTGCAATTGGGTCTTCAATCCAAACAAAGCCTGACTGCCGCTTATCAGGGATGAGCTTAATGGCAGACTTACGTTACCTGCCTCTATCTTTCTGATGATCTCATCATCTTTTCCGGTATAGTCAAGTTTAACCTGATTCTCGAAATCAAACTGGGCTTCAGTATTATAATTGGTACTGATCTTCATCTTTTCGCCAATCTGGCCCACCACATTCATTTGAATACGCTGGTCGAAATCAAAATTACCCTGCCTGCGCTGCCTTTCATTGAACATAGGGTTCTCATTCCGGCTTAAACGACCAGAAAAAGTAAGATCAGCGGATCCCTGCGGACGGATTTCTATTGAGTTTCCCCCAAACAGTTTTTCAAAGGATTTACTGTTTATCATCACTGGCGGAATGAAGCCAGGTTCACGGGCTTCGGATAAGGGAAGATCTGCCAGTTCACGCCAGTAATTACGCTTAATCAGTTCATTTTCATATTTCTGATATTCTTCAATACTCAGATACTGGGGTGCACGGTAAAGCCGATCACCTATCTTTTCACGTATGATATAGCGCTTTGATACCGGATCAAATTCAACACTTCTCTGAATATTAGATGGGTTGGGCAGAATAACCCCGGTTTGCGGTTTGAACTGCAGCGTTTTGGAATCCTTAAAAGGGTAAACAAGTTTAACTGTATCTTTTGAAGCAGGAGTATTCTGGGCCATTACCTTTCCTGCAAACAGAAGAAGGAAGACACAAAAAAAGCTCTTTAGACAAAAAGTTGCAGCACTTCTCAATTTCAAAGGATATTGATTTAATTATAAGCTTTTAAGGGCAATTTTAATCAAAGCTTCTACAGATAAATTTTCTGCAGAAGCTTTGATTGCGCTTTCAAGCGACTTTTCAGCAATATTTTTGTTAAACCCTAACATAACCAAAGCAGATAACGCTTCATCCTTTGCCGTATTATGAACAGGCATAGAGATTAGAGAATCAGGACCTTCCTTCTTTAACTTATCCTGCAGTTCGAGTATCATCCTTTGTGCAGATTTGGGGCCGATACCTTTGATCCTTTGTATCAGGGGTACATCCCCTTTAACGATGGCCGCCTGGATCTCAGACGGTGTTATCGACGAAAGTATCATTCTGCCTGTATTGGGTCCTATTCCTGAAACAGAAATCAGGTGCAAAAATAAACGGCGCTCACCCTCTTCATAAAAACCATATAAGGTATGTGCATCCTCCTTTACATGAAGCCAGGTATACAGTTTGCAATGTTCCTTCTCCTCAAGTGCCGCATAAGTATTCAGCGAAATATTAATGTGATAACCTATGCCAGCAGCGTCTATTACCACATAGGTTGGGCACTTAAATACGAGTTTACCGTTAATATATGCGTACATCTTTCTGGATTCTTAATTCTAAATAATTCAGTGGCTTAAAGTCTGTCCTTTTTTAATGCCCGTTTAAATATACCTTTTACCCGAGTATTAACAAGTGCTGAGCTCTCTTCTTCCTTAGTCTGGACATCCACCACAGCAATGGTAACCATATTCACAATTTCACGAACTGAACTACCCAACTGCAAAATATGTACCGGTTTATTCAATCCCAGCAAGATTGGACCTACTGCTTCAGCACCTCCTATTTCCTGCAATAATTTGTATGCAATATTGCCTGATTCAAGATTTGGGAAAACCAATACATTGGCAGGGGCCCCAACCAGGGTACTGAAGGGATAGTTATCTTTAAGCAGATCCGGATTCATCGCAAAATTTGCCTGCATATCTCCATCTACAGTGATTTCTTTATGCTTTTCATGCAATATTTTTACTGCCTGCCGCACTTTTTCAGGGACTGCTCCATCATTCGATCCAAAATTTGAATAAGACAGCATGGCTACCCTGGGCTGAATATTAAACTTCCTTACAGAATGGTCAAGCAGTGCAGTAATGGCAACCAGTTCGTCAACAGATGGATTCTCATTCACCGTGGTATCCCCAAAAAACACAGGACCCTTTTTTGTCAACATCATATACATCCCCGCAACCCGATTTACCCCTTCTTCTATACCAATCACCTGAAGTGCAGGTTTAATGGTTGAAGGATAATCCTTAGTCAATCCGGAGATCAAAGCATCTGCCTCCCCGAACTGAACCATGGCTGCACCATAGTAATTTCTGTCGCGCATCAGTTTTTTAGCCTCAAAAAAGGTAATTCCACGACGCTGACGTTTTTTGTACAGATATTCAGCGAATTTGGTGCCTTTTTCAAGTTCTTCAAAAGGATCGATAATACTTACACCATCCAGTTCCAGTTCATTTTCAAGTATAATCCGGCTAATTATTCCTTTATTTCCAAGCAGAATTGGTATGGCGATACCTTCATCACGCACAATTTGTGCTGCTTTTAGAATTTTATAATTATCTGCTTCTGCGAAAACTACACGTTTAGGTGCGCTTTTTGCCTTATTCGTAATCGTCCGCATCAATTTATCATCAAGACCAAGACGGGTTTTCAGCTCTTCATTATAAGCTTCCCAGTCTTTAATCCCCTTACGGGCGATACCGGAGTCCATTGCGGCCTTGGCAACTGCCGGTGATACTGAAGTAATTAAGCGGAGGTCAATAGGTTTGGGAATGATATAATCCTTCCCGAATTTTATGTTTTTCAGGTTATAAGCAAGATTAACCGATTCAGGAACGGTTTTCTTTGCCAGTTCAGCGATTGCGATAACTGCTGCCTTTTTCATTTCTTCATTGATTCCGGTCGCCCTCACGTCAAGCGCCCCTCTGAAGATATACGGAAAACCAAGAACATTATTGACCTGATTCGGATAATCAGACCGGCCGGTGGCCATGATAATGTCTTTACGGGTTTTAATTGCCAGTTCATAGGCAATCTCGGGATCGGGGTTTGCCATTGCAAAAACAATTGGATTCTTTGCCATTGTTTTAAGCATTTCGGCTGTTAATACATCCGGAGAGGAAAGTCCTATAAATACATCCGAATCTTTGACCGCTTCGGCAAGAGTATCAATCTTACGGGTAGTAGCGAATTCAGCTTTAGTGCCTTCAAGATTTGCACGATCACTGCGAATCACCCCTGAGCGATCAAGCATCACGATATTTTCTTTACGGGCTCCGAGACTTACATATAATCGGGTACACGAAATTGCTGCTGCACCGGCCCCATTGACTACAATCTTAACTTTATCAAGTTTCTTCTTCTGTAACTCACAGGCATTAATCAAAGCGGCTGCAGAAATAATCGCGGTTCCATGCTGGTCATCGTGCATAACCGGTATAGACATTTCTTCTTTAAGGCGACGCTCTATTTCAAAACATTCCGGAGCCTTGATATCCTCCAGGTTAATGCCCCCGAAAGTCGGCTCAAGTGCTTTTACAATAGTCACAAATTCATCGATGTTCTGGGTATCCAGTTCGAGGTCAAACACATCTATATCAGCAAATATTTTGAAGAGTAATCCCTTACCCTCCATCACAGGTTTTCCGGCCTCCGGACCTATATCTCCCAGCCCGAGTACGGCTGAACCATTACTGATTACTGCCACCAGGTTTCCCTTAGCAGTATATTTGTAGACATCTTCTTTATTCTCTGCAATCCGAAGGCAGGGCTCTGCTACACCAGGTGAATAAGCCAGCGATAAATCACGCTGTGAGTTAGTTGGCTTGGTTGGTACAACCTGTATTTTTCCGGGACGACCATAAGAATGGTAGTCCAATGCGTCTTGTTTACGGTTAGTTTTGCTCATTAAGTTAGGGAATTGGTCAGTTGGGCAAAATTACAATTCTTTTCGTTATGGCTGTAATAAACAAACACAAGCAGATTTGACCTATAGAAAACTAAGTTCTGTTGATTTTAATCCTCATTCCGGCTCTTATTGACGACTTTTTAAGTCCGTTGAGTTCCTTTATTTTACTTACAGTTGAACCCTTTTTTTCAGCAATTTCAGAAAGTGTATCACCTGGTTTTACGGTATAATATAAATAAGGGTTTTCCTTTTTTGACGATTCAGTTTTCAGTGGGGAAGGCTTTTTTACAGCAGCAACCAGAGGTGCCGGTTCAGCCATCTCAGCCGTTCCATTAAAAAGATCATATAAAGAGGTATATACATTATTCTTTAATGCCGGAAGCACCAGCGGTACTGGTGTTGTTGCAGAACCATTGACAATTTCCTTTTTAAATGAGGGATTTAGAATGAGCAATTCCTTGATATCCAGGTCAGTTGCAGCAGCAATACTGCTAATTGAAATCCTTTTATTAACTGGGACCACATCTGTCAGTGTACTGAAGCCCGCAGGTTTTGCAGAAATTTCATGGTCCTTAGAAAAGTTCATCGAATAAACAGTTGCAATGAAAGCAGGAACATAATTTTGGGTTTGAACAGGCAAAAATGGCCGTACCTTCCAAAAATCAGCTACTCCTCCGGATTTTTCGATAGCCCTGGTTACAGCACCGGTACCACAGTTAAATGCGGCAATGGTCAGAAGCCAGTCACCAATTCTGGCATGGGCATCGAACAGATATCTTGCGGCTGCATAACTTGCCTTCACCGGATCTTTACGCTCATCAGTATAATTATCCATGATCAAACCATAGCCCTTAGCTGTTTCATACATAAACTGCCATGGTCCAACAGCACCAGATCTGGAAACTGCCTGTGGATTTAATGCCGACTCCACAACCGTAAGAAACTTAAGCTCTTCAGGAATACCCGCCTCCTTCAATGCCTTTTCAAAAATCGGAAAATAGTATTCAGACAGGCCAAGCATCCTCCCAATCTGTTCCTTTCTTCCGGTATATATGTCGATATAGTGCTGAACATGCTCATTATAGCTTAAAGAAATATCCTTTTGGATTGACTCAAGCCTGTTCTTATAAACAAGGTTTTGATAGCTCATAACCGGATCAGGCACTGTACTCGGGGTAAAAAGAGTATCGATTTGGCCTTTCAGCTTAACGGAAGGTTTCCGAAACACCGAATCCTGTACCGGACCAGCGCAGACCTGTAAAGAAAATATCAGGGATACTATTGAAAAAAATACAGTAATTATCGTTTCTCTCATATTTTAAAAATAGAGTACGGCAAATTTACCGGATTAAAAAACATTCTTAAAGAATCCAGAAAACAATCATGTTTTTAGCATATTCTGGAATTTGTTAGAAAAAGTCAACAGATCGGCTTCCCCGAATCGTTTTCCTAAAAACTGCATCCCTAACGGCAAACCTGCAGAATTATTGCCTGCCGGCAAGGAAATTGCAGGGATACCGGCCAATGAGGCCTGTACAGTAAAAATATCTGCGAGATAATTCACCACCGGATCATCACTTTCCTCACCAATTTTAAATGCCGGTGTTGGTGCGGTAGGTAGCATAATAAAATCATACTCCTCTAATATCTTATTTGTTTTGTCGCGGATCAACCTGCGTACTTTTTGTGCTTTTGAATAGTAAGCGTCATAATATCCTGCACTAAGAACAAAGGTGCCAAGCACAATTCTTCGCTTCACTTCTGGCCCGAAACCCTCAGAACGGGAAGTTTTATAGGTTGATTCCAGATCAAATGCACGTTTACTACGGTAACCATAATGTACCCCATCATACCTCGCCAAATTTGAGGATGCCTCGGCCATGGTCAGGATATAATAGGTAGGAACAACATATTCCAGAAATTCAAAAGAAACAGGCTCGACCACATGACCGGCAGCTTTTAAAGAACTGATACTGTTTTCAAAAGCAAGCTTAACTTCCGGATCAAGTCCTTTTGAATGAAGCGCTTCCGGCAAATAGGCAATCTTCTCCTTTTTGATTTCATTTAGTCCGGAAGTATAAGAAGGTACTGTCCTTTGAGAAACTGTACTATCATAATTATCTGAACCGGCGATAATCTCAAGCAGGATAGCGGCATCTTCCACACAATTTGTGATCGGGCCAACCTGGTCAAAAGAGGAAGCATAAGAAATAATTCCATGCCTCGAAACTCTTCCATAACTGGGCTTCAATCCTACAACTCCACAAAATGCTGCCGGCTGACGAACCGATCCGCCTGTATCAGTACCCAATGCTGCAAGGCATAATCCGGCCTGAACAGCGACAGCTGCACCTCCGGAGGAACCACCAGAAACCCTGGCATTGTCAGCATTGTTTCTTACAGGACCATAATAAGATGATTCATTCGAGGCACCCATTGCAAATTCATCGCAATTAAGTCTTCCAATAATCAATGCATCTTCGGCAATAAGCCGCTGTACAACCGTAGATGAAAAAGGTGAAACGTAATTTTCAAGTATTCTTGAACAGGCAGAGACTTTATGGTCCTTATAACAAATATTGTCCTTTATGGCGATTACCATTCCGGCAAGTCTGCCCGCCTGTCCGGCTTCCAACTTTTGCTGAATACGTAAGGCTTCAGAACGCGCTTCTTCTGTAAAGACCTCTACAAAAGCATTCAGCTCCCGCTTTTTGTCGATACGCTCTAAATAATGTTCAACCAGAAAGGGTAATGTAAATTCTTTATCGTGCTTTGCCAGAGCAGACTGAACTTTGGAAAGAGAAGAAATACCTTCCATGCCTCAAATATTGTTTAATAGAAATCTAAATTTATGACTCTGCTACAAGCTGTTAACAGGACTCATAACTGTTTTTAAGCCAGGATTGGCTCTCTATCGTCTCTATAGATTCCAAATAAGGCAATTAAGTTTAAAATAGAAATTTCCTCCGGCAATGATATCACCGGAGGAAATTAGTTCCAGATTGATTATATTATTTAGTCTCCTGGTCTTTTGAAGTAGAAGCAGGAGTTTCACCTTCGCCGTTTTGAGCAGTCTTGAATTCTTTAATTCCTTTACCCAACCCGCGCATAAGCTCAGGGATTTTTTTACCTCCAAACATTAACAGTACTACCACGACGATTAAGATAACTTCAGTGGCTCCCAGTCCTGCAAATAATAAAATTGAATTTGACATAATAATTTGTTTAATGTGCGATTTTTGTATGCTCTAAGCCCGTTTCATCGGGATTATTTGTATTTTCAGCACCCTGATCAACAGAGTTCATGTCAGGTTCATATCCTGCAACAGGAGTATTATTTTCCTGTTCGAGTTCTGTTTGAGATGCATATCCATGCTCCAGAACCGCCTCATCAGGACTAGGATAACCCGTTACTGCAGAGGTTTCGGTATCTATATAATCTGCTGCAGACTGAACTTCAGACTTTACCTGATCAGCAGCCTCATTTACGCTATTGATATTATTATGGATTTCCCGTTTAATTCCGTCTGACGCATCCTTAAACTCCCTGAGGCCTTTCCCCAATCCACGCGCAAGCTCCGGAAGTTTTTTCCCCCCAAATAATAAGAGAACCACTAGGAATATCAGAATCATCTCCGGCCCTCCGATATTCATGAACAATAACACAGAATTCAACATAATTATAATACTATTATACAAATATAGGCAATAAAATGCCTTTTTCTTAAAATTAATTCGCCAGCCAGCCCGCAGGATTCATTGGTGTTGCACCCTTACGTACTTCAAAGTGAACTTCAGTGGTACCATCGATAGGATCGGTAATCACCACACCTATATTTTGCTTTAACGTAACTTTTTGACCTCTTGATACATTTACACTCTTTAAATTCGAATATACGGTAAAATATTCGCCATGTCTGATCAAAACTGCATAAGAACCTGAAATATTTTGAACCGCAGC
>CAZTRY010000067.1:13461-19680 GCA_964616525.1 uncultured Sphingobacterium sp.
GCAGCAGCAGCTCTGGCCTCAGCCTCAGCCCTCTTCCTTGCTTCTTCAATTTCCCGGTTGATGGCATTCTGTATCGCCCGGTTTAATATTGCCGATTCCCTTTGCTTTTGCGTAAGCTCCTGTTTTAACTTCTTCTCCTGACTGGTGAGGCTGTTCAAAACTTTTGATTTACTATTCTTCTGTATTCCGAGAGTTCGCTTCTCTTTTTGCTGATCTGTTAATATTTCGCGTTTCTCCTTTTTATTCCGGTCAAGCTCACTAATCTTAACATTCAACTCCTTTTGTGTTCCTTCAATATACTGTGCCTGCTTCTTTCTGTATTCACTGAATTGCTGAAGATATTTTAAACGTTTATAAGCCTGATTGA
This sequence comes from uncultured Sphingobacterium sp., assembly GCA_964616525.1. Lineage (GTDB taxonomy): Bacteria > Bacteroidota > Bacteroidia > Sphingobacteriales > Sphingobacteriaceae > Daejeonella. The sequence goes on from CAZTRY010000067.1 coordinate 13,829, forward strand.
AATTCTGAGCGGCAAAAATGAACATGAGTTTACTATATGAACTCTGATTACGAAAAGCGAAAAGAACCATCGCAGCATACTCCTTCTTTAGTTTAACCAATTGCGACTGCAATGATCGAACAGTATTAGTATTGTCTGAAATTTGATTATCAAGTAATTTAACTTCTGAATTGATGATATTGATTTTTTTCTCCCGCAACCTGATCTGCGCATTGAGGGCACGAATCTCCTTCAGTGATAGGTTCTTATTATTTGCAGTCTGATTGAGGCTTTGATTCAAAGATTCTATTTCCCTGGTCAAGGCTTCCTTGCGTCTTCTCAGCTCCGAACTACTCTGAGCGAATACAACACTTACGGAACAAAATAATACCAGAAAAAAGATACTCTTCAAACACTTCATTCTATCAAATATATTTAATTTTTAATCAAAAAACGCTCAGGAACCCTGAATGGAAGTTCAATTGGTCCATCCAGATCCACTTTTAAAAACCTGAGATCCAGCAGAAACTTCCTGGTCTTAACTTTGGAATCCATAACCACAGTATGCGGAATCTGCTGCTGATTGATCAAAATAAAATCAGAATAATTAGCAGTAAGTTCCTGTTTTGCTACCTGATCGTTCAGGTTGGTGTACACTACTTTATTCTGCGGACTTACCCGTAAATTATATGTCAGTCCCCCCAGAATACTCTTCAGTTTAGCTTCATCACTTTCCATATTCAGCTCGGTTGAATCAGTGATAAATTCTGAAATAGTATTTCCTACCAGAACAGACTGAAGGGTTCTGAAGTTGATCCGCTCATTTGTAAACTCATAGATATAGCTGAATGGTTTCTTAATGTAAATATTATCCAAACGATTCAGTATTTTGACACTATCAGGTGTGATTAATGCCCTCGCGACTTCCAGTCCGGCAAGGGCTGTTACCGATACCCATATCACCTCATTATTTTTGATACGGAAATTCATATTCACATCATTGCTTTTATCATTGATGCTGAGCACTGCCTTGGATTTAACAGCGAGTGTACTGAAAACCATATCACTTTCTTTTATAGATTTTAATTTATTCTTTCTGGTATTATCCGGCTCAGGAGGAGCTGCAGGGCTTTCAGCGGCTTCGGGTACCACCGCCAATATCGCCTTTTTAGCTCTGCAACCGGTTAAGGCCAAAAGCAGTACCATTAGGTAAACTGCATTAATCAATATACTTTTTTTCATTTATTTTCTTTTCCAGTGTTTCTGAGCGTGATCCGATCTCTTTTGCCTTTTTCCATTGTTCAATTGCCTTCTCCTTCTCACCCAGGAAATACAAAATATCTCCGTAATGTTCTATCTGTACTGAACTTTTAGAATTGTGCTGTAATGCTTTTTCAATCCATGATTTAGCTTCGGCATATTTCTTAAGTTTAAATAAAATCCAGGCATAGGTGTCTTCTGAGGATGCATTATCTGGATCCAGTTCATTTGAGCGCCTTGACATTCTTTCGGCTTCAAGCAGATTCTCTCCTCTTAACGACAAATAGTAGGCATAATTATTCAAAACATAAGAATTTCTGGGATCTAGCCCTAGTGCTTTGGTATAGGCCTGATCAGATTCCTTAAATTTTTTGAGGGAATTATAGGAATCTCCCATAGTTGAATAGATCTGAACAAGGATCTCTTTATCTTCAGTCTCCAGATCCAGTGCACTTTTCAAATAGCTTATTGCCTTCTCATGCTTTTGGGTTTGTGCGTATCCAATGCCTGTGTATAAATAAAGGGCAGCCTGATTAGGAAAAATGCTGATGGCATGATCTCCATCAAGAATTGCCTGTTGAAATTCACCACGACTAACTTCTATCCGTAATAATTGCTCCCAAATCTGGTACACCTGATCATTAATTGCAAGTGCCTTCTTATAAGATTCCTGAGCCTGGGGATATTTTCGCTCCTGAAACAGTACATCGCCGTAAACCGCATGTGCTTTAGCCTCTTCAGGATGCACTCTCACCATGATGGAAGCCAGCTCGTTTGCATAGGCTCTGGCCTTCATATCAGCAAACATTGGAAAAAAGGAAAGTACGATTCTCACCTTCTCATCAATATTTAAATCTGGATCTTCAAATGCAACCTTTAGCTCAATAAAGGTGTTTTCAAACTGCCTGAGTGCCTTATAATTATCGGCAAGGGCAAGCCGGACCATAGCATTAGCCGGTGAAATTTCCTTTGCCTTATTCAAAATTTCAACCGCCTTTTGTCTCTCCCCCTCCTTGGCATATACTTCACTCAAGTAAATATAATTTCTCAGGTCCTCCGGTTTTGACCGAATCTGCTTTTCAAGTTCATCGGTAAGTTTAGCCGATTTACCCTGCTGCATAAGAATACGCTGCCTCGCTGATACAAGATCTTCTGAAGATCCAAATCGCTTTTCTATGTCATCGTATGCATCTTCTGCATCCTCTACACGTTTTAGTATCAGTAAGGCATTTGCCCTGTCATAGTAATAGGCCTCATTCTTTGGGGATATTCTGGATAGTTCTTCCAGTACAAAAACCAGATCATCAATTTTATTGGTTCTTTTATAAATATCTGAGAGCAATACCCAGTACCATTCATTTTCGGGACTTACAGTAACCGCTTTTCTTATCAATCTTTCAGCATCTTCCGGTTTGTTATCTGCAAAACTGATAGTTGCCAGCTCATACATTGCCGCATCATTTGCCGGATCCAGTTCAAGCACTTTTGAAAAACTAGCTGCTGCCTGAGCATAATTCGTTGTGAGCTTTTCCTGTAGTCCATCAAAAAACAGCTCTTTAACCCGAATACTATCTCTTTGATTTAAAGTCTTCCCAATAACAATTATAGGCTCGGCTTTTTCGGCCCGGTTGCGCTGGGCAGATACAGAAAATGTACAAAGTAAAAAAAACGATATCGTTATGCCCGCCTTAATCATGTCATTACAACCCAGTATGACCATAACCACCTGATCCGCGAACTGTGTCGCTCAATACTTCAACCTGCTCCCAGCTTACCTGTTCGTGCCTTGAAATGATCATTTGAGCTATGCGGTCACCATTATTAATTTCAAAATCTGTATCGGAGAAATTAATTAAGAGGATTTTTATTTCACCTCTGTAATCAGCATCAATCGTACCGGGAGAATTCAGAATGCTGATACCATGTTTCAATGCAAGTCCGCTTCTGGGTCTTATCTGTGCCTCAAACCCTGACGGTAATTCAATAAACAAACCACTCGGAATGAGCTTACGCTCCATTGGTTTTAAAATTATGGTTTCCGTCAGATTAGCTCTGAGATCCATCCCCGCTGAAGCAGCAGTTTCGTAAGCCGGCAATTGATGAGACGATTTATTTATAATACGGATATTCATTTTGCGCCGAGGATTAACTTTATTTCCTTCCTTTCTGTGAAGAGGATCGTAACTGTAAATATAAGAAACAAGGCATTTCCTACGATCAGATTACGTTCAAATACTACAAATGCTACAAAAACAATACAAATGGATGCCGAAAGGTAAATAATATTTTTCTTGAGCTTATATGGGATGGGGTAATTTCGCTGTCCCCATAAATAAGACAGAATCATCATTACAGTATATGCAGTAAGCGAAATCCAGGCAGAAGCCAGATAACTATACTCGGGGATAAAAATTACATTGAGTATGATTGTTAAGATTGCCCCAATCCCTGAGATATATAATCCAAAGCGTGTTTGATCGGATAATTTATACCAGATGGATAGATTGATATAGATTCCAAGACTTACATAACCGAATAATAAAATTGGAACTATCCTTAAACCCGACCAGTAGAGTGCTTGTTCAGCAGCGTCCTTACCTTTGATAAAATACTTCAGCAAGTCAATATTTACCACGAGTAATACAAAAATCATGCATATGGCAATCACAAAGAAATCCATGATCCGGGCATACGTTTCAGAAGCGTTTTTATTCCTGGAATGACTGAAAAAGAAAGGCTCGGCACCGAGGCGGAAAGCATTGATGAAAATACTCAGGAAAACAGCAATTTTACAACAGGCTGCATAAATTCCTACTTCCTGAACTGCAATATCGGCAGGTAAAAGCTGTCCCAGAAATATCTTGTCGATATTCTCATTGATAATAAAGGAAATATTAGCAATAAGTACCGGGAAACTATATAAAAACATGTCCCTGACCATTGCGATATCATAAGAAAATGTCAATTTCAGCAGCTCCGGTATTAGTAGAATGAGCGTAATCAGGCTGGCAACCAGGTTCGAAATGAACACATAGCCTACCCAACCTTCACGGTACCAGCCTGTAATATATTCAGCACCAAACCAGCCTTCTTTAATAATCAGTGGAAATACAAGTATCAGAAGCAGATTTAAGCCGATAAAGGTTAAAATATTAATGAATTTGATGATGCTATAGCGTATAGGACGCCCTTCAGCCCTTAATCTTGCAAACGGGATTACAGCCAGAGCATCGGCAACCAGGATGTAAATGAAATATTTGATGTAACGGGCATAATCAGGATCATAAATATCGCCCTTTTGCATCCATACAGCAATATCATCCACAAAAAGAAAGGTAAATAGCAAAAAAATCATTGCCATCAGGGAGACTGTAAAAAAAGTATTGTTATATACTTTTTGTTTGTCGTCCTCATATTTGTTCAGATACCTGAAATAAGTGGTTTCCATTCCAAATGCCAGTAAGGCATTGAGCATGGAAGCCCAGCTATACATCACAGAAAAAATACCATAAACTTTCGGTGAGTAAAGCGCCACATAAACAGGCGTAAGAAAAAAGTTTAAAAACCTGGCTATGACAGTACTTATCCCGTAAATGGCAGTCTGACCTGCAAATTTTTTTATTGCTGACAATGAGAGATAAGATTAGATCGTATAATTATCTTTTTACTACTTCAAAATTAACATAGTTTTTGAATTCAGCTTCGCTGTATGATACATTTTCGACCACTGCCCTGTCTGAACCTTTATGGCAAAATTCAAGAAAGAGTTCAAGTGAAAAATCGTCCCCTTCAGCTTCAATAAAAACAGTTCCATCCTGTAAATTACGGGCTTTACCTTTAATTCCAAGCTGATCAGCTACTGCTTTACTCGTTGACCTGTAAAATACCCCCTGCACTTTACCGCTAATGATAATATCTAGATGTTTCATTGAATTTTTCTAAAAACTTAATTTACTGATGCGTTCCTTTTCTTTTATAAACTCCTTCCATATTTCATTCAGAATCTGTGCAGCCGGCTTTATTTCATGTACATTTGAAGCCACCTGTCCGATTTCCAATTCCCCTTCAACCATATCTCCTTCGAACATCCCCTTTTTTGCCCGGCCTCTGCCCAACAGTTCCATCAATTCGGCCCTGTTGGCCCCTTCAGCCTCGGCATTTTCAACAGCTCTGAAGAAATCATTCCTAAGCAAACGTACAGGCATCAATGATTTCATACTCAGTTTGGTATCACCCTCAGCCGCCCGGACTATGGCCTCTTTAAAGTTCGGATGTGCAGAGGATTCTCTTGATGCTGCGAATACAGAACCAAGCTGAACCCCCTCAGCCCCAAGTGCAAATGCGGCAAGCATGGCTTTTCCGCTGCCAATTCCCCCCGCAGCTATAACCGGAACCGATACTGTCTCGCAGATTTCAGGAATAAGGCATAAAGTAGTTGTTTCCTCCCGACCGTTATGGCCCCCGGCTTCAAAACCTTCTGCTACGATCGCATCGGCACCACTCTCTTCAGCCTTTTTTGCAAATTTCTTATTAGCAATAACATGTACAACCCTGATATTATTACTTTTTAGGAATGGGGTCCAAAGTGCGGGGTTTCCGGCAGAGCTGAACAC
>CAZTRY010000068.1:0-3289 GCA_964616525.1 uncultured Sphingobacterium sp.
TCATTCTGGTTTTATTTTCCTGCGATGCCATATCCCAGAAGAAAACGGATGTCAGAAAAGTGAAGCTCACAGCGCCTCAGGGTAAAGCTATCGCAGCTTTTGCAGAAGGTTGTTTCTGGTGTTCTGAGCATATCTTTGAAGCTGTGGTGGGTGTAGACTCAGCTGTTTCTGGGTATGCAGGTGGAAATGTACCAAACCCAACCTACGAACTGGTCAATACCGAAACTACCGGTCATGCCGAAACTGTTTTGATATATTATAACCCCAAAGTGGTCTCCTATGCAGAACTTTGCAAGGTATTCTTTGCCTCCCACGATCCAACTACACCGAATCAGCAGGGGCCCGACAGAGGTTCATCCTACCGCTCCATTTTATTTTATACCGGTGCTGCAGAAAAAGCGGCTGGACAACAGGCAGTAAAAGATGCCACCAACTCGGGCAGATTCAAAAAATCAATTGTAACTGAGCTAAAACCACTGACGGAGTTCTACCGCGCAGAAGGCTACCACCAGGATTATATCGAACATAACCCAAACCAGGGATACGTGCGTGCAGTTTCTATTCCGAGATTTGAGTTGTTTAAGAAGACGTATAAGGGAAAGCTAAAGTAATTGGTTTAAGAAGAAATTATCTTGGGCTGAAAGACGAAAGCAGAAAGCGAAAAGCAAAGAAAATTTGTCTTCAACGAAAAACTCATTTGCTAATTATCTCATTATCAAATCCGATAACTATCTTATCGTGTGGACACATTTTCTATGTCGTCATGCTTTGGCGTCCTTGTCCCCCGCTCCGAAGGAGTCCTTTGGACCGACGGGGGAATTAAAGGGGGTGGATGAGTCAAATCCTCCCCGTAGCCCCTCCAAAGGTGCACAGCAAAACGCCTAAATTCCTGCTTAATAATAAATTTTGATACTTGGCCACATGTTTAAAAGATGTGTCCACACGATAGGATAACTATTGGGTTGCTAATTCAAATCGACAAATCAACTCATTGACAAATTGACAAATCGATTATCTACCTTTGTTAAATGGATTATCAGGTACACCAGATGCAGAACGGAATCCGTGTTCTGCATAAAGCCAGCCCTTCCAATATTTCACATGCCTGTATTATTATCAATGCAGGGTCGCGCGATGAAAAACCTTCCAAAGACGGCCTCGCACATTTTATCGAACACCTGCTTTTTAAACAGACTGAAAAAAGAAATACCAATCAGATCCTTAACCGGCTTGAATTGGTTGGAGGTGATCTGAATGCCTATACCACCAAAGAATATACCTGTATCCATGCTTCTTTTCTGAAACCTCATTTAGAACGCTCGCTCGATCTCTTTGAGGATATCGTATTTCATTCCATATTTCCAGAAGAGGAAATGAAAAAAGAGAAGGAGGTCATTCTGGATGAAATAGCTTCATATCAGGATCAACCTGATGAGGCCATTAATGATGATTTTGAAGATCTGCTTTTTGAAGGCCACCCTCTGGGCCGTAATATTCTAGGTACTCCGGCAAGCGTACAAAGTTTTACAAAAGCCGATATTTTTGATTTCCACAAAGCAAACTACCGCACAGACGAGATCATTATTGGAATTTATGGTGATTATGACTTCAAAACGATCATCCGCCTCAGTGAAAAACTATTCTCCGGACTGAAAGCTAATCTGCCCCAAAGAAAGCGTGAAAAAGTGGGTTTGTATTCTGCAAAGCAACTTGTTTTCAGCAAACCCATCAACCAATCGCATTGCGTGATTGGTAACCGGTCATATTCCATGCACAACAGGCATAAAACAGCATTCCTACTGCTCAACAATCTGCTGGGGGGCACCGGAATGAGCTCCAGGCTAAATCTGGAAATCCGGGAAAAATATGGGATCGCCTATACCATCGAATCAAATTATACCCCGATGAGTGATACCGGGATCTTCTCAATATACTTCGGTACCGACACTGAAAAAACAGAAAAAGCTCTCAAACTGGTGGAAAAGGAGTTGAAAAAACTAAGAGAGGAAAAATTGGGTCCGGTACAATTAAGACAGGCGAAAGATAAATTTATCGGGCAGATTGCTCTAGGTGAAGAAAACAGAATGGGCTTGCTCATCTCAATGAGCAAAAGTCTGCTGGATTATGGCCGTGTAGATTCACTGGAAGAAATCTTTGCGAAAATAAATGCAGTCAGCACCTCACAAATACTGGAAATCGCCAATGAAATGTTCGATCCGAAAGAATTGAGCTCGATGATCTTCAATCCGAAAGAATAATTTCTATTCATTCAGCCCTCCAATAAAAATTGCTAATTTTCCTCTGAAAAATTCCTAAACAGAGAGAAATCTATTTTTTAAGCAATGAAACGGACCAGATTATTTAATCACATTCACATTGATGGATATTCTGCGACACCAAAATACCTTCAGTTAACAAATTCGATTAAAGATGCGATCATCGCCGGTAAAATTAAAAAAGATGAACCACTCCCATCGATCAATGAGCTAAGCTGCATTCTCGAAATTTCTAGAGATACAGCAGAAAAAGGTTATAAGCATCTTAAAAGTCTGGGTATAGTGAATTCGGTACCTGGTAAAGGATACTATATCAGCAATGTTGATTTCAGGCAAAGGCTTCGTATATTTCTGTTATTCAACAAGTTAAGTTCTCATAAGAAAATTGTTTACGATGCTTTTGTAGCTGCACTTGGAGAGCATGTTGCCATCGACTTCTATATTTATAATAATGATTTTGCCCTGTTCAAAAAGCTGCTTGACAATAAAAAAGAAGACTATTCCCATTATGTAATCATTCCTCATTTTATTGAAGGAGGGGAAGAGTCGTACCGTCTGATTAATGAAATCCCCAAAGAGAAGTTGATATTACTGGACAAATTACTCCCCGGTGTTGATGGTGAATATGCAGCAGTGTATGAGAACTTCGAAAAAGATATTTACCAGGCTCTGGAACAAGCCCGGGATCAATTGAGTAAATACCATACCCTAAAAATCATATTCCCTGATAAAAGCTATTATCCGAATGAGATTATCAAAGGCTTCAACCGCTTCTGTCAGCAATATGCTTTTTCCCATAAAATTGTGAATGATATCAGCACCGAACCAATTCAGGAGGGCGAAGTGTTCATTAATCTGATGGAGGCAGATCTGGTTACACTGATTGAGCGCATCATCTCTTTAAAACTAAAGGTTGGAAAGCAGGTCGGGGTAATATCCTACAATGAAACCCCTCTTAAAAGGGTTATTCTAAGTGGAATTACTACCATTTCAACCGATTTTTCAAAAATGGG
>CAZTRY010000068.1:3389-19376 GCA_964616525.1 uncultured Sphingobacterium sp.
TAAATGTTCAATATTTTTAGATAAAATCAGAATACCTTAATCCCGATTCATGCAAGCAATTTTAGGTGTCATTTTTCATTTAATTGGCGGAGCGGCTTCAGGCAGCTTTTACCTTCCATTTAAGAAAGTCAAGGGCTGGTCCTGGGAAAGTTACTGGATAATTGGCGGGCTTTTTTCATGGCTGATTGTACCTCCGCTTGCGGCTTACCTTACCATTCCGGATTTTGCCGGGATTATCAGCAATACTGATAGCTCCATTTTAAAGCTGACTTTCATCATGGGTTTGTTATGGGGAATTGGGGGCTTAACCTACGGACTTGGAGTTCGCTATCTGGGTATGTCGCTTGGAAACTCTGTTGTTCTGGGGTTCTGTTCAGCTCTGGGTTCATTGCTACCGCCGGTATTTTACGATTTATACCCGCAAGCCGGAAAAGTCAGTTTTACTCAGATGCTTAATGATGAAGGCGGACGGATTGTACTTCTCGGTGTCCTGGTATGTCTTTTTGGAATTTTCCTGTGCGGACGTGCTGGTATGCTCAAAGAACGTGAGCTAAGTGAGGAAACCAAAAAAGAAAGTATTCAGGAGTTCAATTTGGTGAAAGGCTTGATTGTAGCCATTATCTCAGGAGTTTTAAGTGCCTGCTTCAACTTCGGGATTGAAGCCGGCAAACCAATGGCAGATGCTGCAAATGCCCTGTGGAAAAGTGCCAATCCAACTGAAACTACTGAGTTCCTCTTTCAGAATAATGTAACCTATGTGGTACTTTTATGGGGTGGTTTAACTACTAACCTGATCTGGTGTATGATTCTGAATACCCGAAATAAAACTTTCGGTGATTATGGCAATAAAAAGACCCCACTTCTAAAAAATTATATCTTTTCGGCAATTGCAGGTACCACCTGGTTTTTGCAATTCTTTTTCTATGGTATGGGCGAAAGCAAACTGGGAAACGGGGCAAGCTCCTGGATCCTGCACATGGCCTTCATTATCCTGATTGCAAATATGTGGGGACTCTTGTTAAAAGAATGGACTGCAGTCAGCAAAAAAACATTTTCAACCTTTATTATGGGAATTCTCACCATCATCCTTTCGGTATTACTGGTAGGATATGGAAATTCCATCTAATTTATTCAAATTCAATATGGCACAATCAAATTTTAAACACGTAAGCTACCTCTGGGATGATGCTGAAGCTGCTAAACTTGCAGGCGATGAAGTAGGATTACTAATTTACAGATCAAATATTTTAGGTGCAGACCTGCGGTTAACCAATTATGGCGGTGGAAATACCTCCTGCAAAGTGATGGCCAAAGATCCGCTGACTGGCATAGAAACTGAGATCATGTGGATCAAAGGGTCAGGCGGGGACATTGGAACTTTAAAGAAAAGCGGACTTGCAGCACTTTACAATGATCGTTTACGTAATCTGAAAAATATCTACCGTGGACTCGAACATGAGGATGAGATGGTCGAGTTGTTTAACCATTGCATTTATGATCTGAATTCAAAAGCACCATCCATCGATACACCCCTGCATGGCTTTCTTCCCTTCAAACATATTGATCACCTCCATCCTGATGCGGCTATTGCAATTGCTGCAGCAAAAGATGGAAAGAAAATCACGGCAGAACTTTTCAACAACAGCATTGGCTGGGTCGACTGGAGAAAACCGGGTTTTGAACTGGGCTTAGAGCTAAAAGCCTGCCTGGATAGTAACCCAGGAATCAAGGGAATTATGTTAGGTTCACATGGATTGTTCACCTGGGGTGATACTGCATACGAATCTTATATTAACACCCTTGAGGTGGTTGAAAAATGTGCGGAATTCATCGAAGAAAATGTGCGGAAGAATGGAATTGTTTTTGGCGGGAAGAAAATTGATGGACTTTCCGGACAGCAAAGAAAAGAGCAGGCAGCAAAAATTGCTCCTGTTTTGCGCGGGCTCTGTTCTTCAGAAAGATCCATGATCGGACACTTTACTGATGATCCGAGGGTTTTAGAATTTATCAATTCGAATGATCTGGATCGTCTTGCACCCATGGGAACCAGTTGCCCTGATCACTTTTTAAGAACGAAAATAAGTCCGCTGATACTCGATCTCAAACCTGATGCTGATCTTAGCAATCCTAAAGAACTTATCACAGGGCTTCAGCCTCTATTTGAAGCATACCGAAAAATGTATGCGGAATACTACAATACCTGTAAACATCCAAACTCACCGGCCATCAGGGATTCAAATCCGGTAATTATTCTGTACCCTGGAGTCGGACTTTTCTCTTTCTCCAAAGACAAACAAACCGCAAGGGTTGCTGCAGAGTTTTACACCAATGCCATCAATGTGATGCGTGGAGCAGAGGCGATCTCTGAATACACCTCACTTCCAAGACAGGAAGCATTCAATATTGAATACTGGCTGCTCGAAGAAGCAAAATTGCAGCGAATGCCAAAGCCAAAATCATTAAGTGGCAAAATTGCTTTGGTAACAGGTAGTGCAGGAGGCATTGGGAAGGCAATCTCAAGAAAATTTGTTGAAGAGGGTGCAGTGGTTGTTCTGAATGACCTTGACCAGACCCGTCTGGAAAATGCGGGAGCTCAATTCCTGAAGGAATTTGGCCGCGACAGCTATACGACAGTACAACTCAATGTGACTGAAGACGGCGATATAAAAAATGCATTTGCACAAGCCGCTCTGAACTTCGGTGGAATAGATATCGTAGTAAATTGTGCCGGTCTGTCGATTTCAAAACCAATCGAAGAGCATACCGACAAGGACTGGGATTTGCTTTATGATGTTCTGGTGAAAGGTCAGTTCAAGATTACCCAGGAAACTGTCAATATCATGCGAAAGCAGGATATGGGAGGCGATATTCTCAATATTGTGAGTAAAAATGCATTGGTCTCTGGTCCGAATAATGCCGGTTATGGCTCGGCAAAAGCAGCTCAATTGCACCTGAGCCGTTTGAATGCTGCAGAACTTGGTCCGGATAAAATTCGGGTCAATGTAGTTAATCCGGATGCTGTGATTGCCGATAGTAAAATCTGGGAAGGTGCCTGGGCAGAAGGAAGAGCTAAAGCATACGGAATTACAGTTGCTGAACTACCGGCCTTTTATGCAAAACGTACCCTGCTGAATGAGACCATTTTACCCGAAGATATTGCAAATGCATGCTATGCTTTTGTGGGAGGTTTGCTAAGTAAATCAACAGGAAACGTTCTGAATGTGGATGGTGGTGTAGCGATGGCTTTTGTGAGATAAAAGCACTAATAAAGAGAAAACATGAAGCTTAAAGACCACATAATTGCTCAGCACAATCAAAAAATACTTGAAGTTCACAAATCGAAATTTGAGTTTTTAAGAACACAAATTATTGATAGTGAATCTATTATATCAAAGTTGATCGACTTCCAGATCGCAATTCCAAGTTGGGCACTGGGAAATGGGGGTACCCGTTTCGGAAGATTTGCAGGTGGTGGTGAACCCAGAAATCTGGAAGAAAAGATTGAAGATGTGGGTTTGATGCATAAACTGAACCGATCTGGTAATGCCATATCATTGCATATTCCCTGGGATATTCCGAAAGATTATCAGGCTATCCGGAATCTGGCTAAAGAACATGAATTACGCTTTGATGCGATGAATTCAAATACTTTCCAGGATCAAAAGGGACAGGAGAAAAGTTATAAATATGGTTCTCTTCAGCATGTAGATCCGGCCGTTCGCAAACAGGCTATCGACCATAATATTGAGGTGATCAAACATGGCATCGAACTGGGTTCTAAATCATTAACTGTATGGCTGGCTGATGGCTCCTGCTTCCCAGGGCAATTAAACTTCAGACAGGCCTTTCAAAATACGCTGGAAAGTTTGAAAGAAATTTATGCTGCTTTGCCGCCAGACTGGAAAATGTTTGTGGAATACAAAGCCTATGAGCCTAATTTCTATTCAACTACTGTTGGCGACTGGGGGCAGTCGCTTTTATATGCCAGTAAATTGGGGCCGAAAGCTTTTACATTGGTCGATTTGGGTCATCACTTACCAAATGCAAACATTGAACAGATCGTTTCCCTGCTTTTGATGGAAGGAAAACTGGGTGGTTTTCACTTTAACGATTCCAAATATGGGGATGATGACCTCACTGCCGGCAGCATCAAGCCCTACCAGCTATTTCTGATCTTCAATGAACTGATTGAAGGTATGGATGATCGTAAAATGAACCATGCCACAGATCTGGGCTGGATGATCGATGCATCACATAATGTCAAAGATCCGCTTGAAGATCTTTTACAATCTGTTGAAGCAATCATGATTGCCTATACTCAGGCATTACTGGTAGACAGGAAAGCACTCAGGGAAGCACAGCTGAAAAACGATGTGGCCCGTGCCCAGGAAATTCTCCAGGATAGTTTCCGTACAGATGTGAGACCATTGGTAGCTGAGGCACGCTTACGATCCGGAGGAGCACTAAATCCAGTTGGCTTATTCCGCGAACTGAATGTTCGTGCAGAACTGATCAGGGAAAGAGGATTGGAGACTGCTGCAACGGGCTTATAATTGAACAAGAGTTAATATTTAAAGACCTGAAATTAAAAATTTAAGTACATAGATTGACTTATATTATACTTGTATTAAGCATAGATTGAAGCAAAGATTCGAGTCTATCTAGGTCTTTTTGTTATGAAAGGCTATGTTTATGTTTCTATGTGGTTTTTAAATATAATTTAGAGTTCTCGTTAATCTTATAGAATAAAGACAAAATAAATAGAACATGCGGTTACCGGTAATAGCCATCTTTGATATCGGGAAAACGAACAAAAAACTTCTCCTCTTTGATGAGCAGCTAAAAATCGTTTTTGAACATGCTGATCAGTTTGCTGAAAGCATAGATGAGGATGGATTTCCCTGTGATGATCTGGAAAAGCTGAACAATTTTGTGTTCGAATCTCTTCGTAAAGTTCTTTCAAATCCCCGGTTTGATCTGAAAGGATTAAATTTCACGGCATATGGAGCCAGTTTTGTCTATATCGATGAATCCGGGAAACCACTTAGCCCATTATATAATTACCTGAAGCCTTACCCCGAGGAGTTACTGGAACAATTTTATTCTTCCTATGGGGGCAGGACTGAATTCGCAAAAGAAACCGCATCACCCGTGCTTGGAAGTCTGAATTCAGGTATGCAGCTCTACCGCATCAAATACGAACGTCATGACTTGCTGAAACAGATCAGATACGCTTTGCATTTACCTCAATATCTGAGCTTCCTGATCAGCGGAAAATGCTATTCAGACATTACCAGCATCGGTTGCCACACCAATCTATGGGATTTCCGCAATAACAAGTATCACTACTGGGTTGACAATGAGGGTCTTATTGATAAACTCGCGCCTATTTTACCATCCGATTCTATACTAAAAACAAGTTTTGAAGGCTATAGTTTTGATGTGGGTATCGGTTTACATGACAGTTCAGCAGCATTGATTCCCTATCTGGTTAATTTTAGAGAGCCCTTTCTGCTTATCTCAACCGGTACCTGGTGCATCAGCTTAAACCCCTTTAATTCAAGTCCATTAAGTACTTATGAACTTGAATCAGATTGCCTTTGCTACCTGCACTATCTGGGTAAACCTGTCAAGGCTTCCCGTCTTTTCGCAGGAAATGAGCATGAACTGGAACTTAACAGAATTTCACAACATTTTTCAGAATCCAGATCAAGATATGAGCAAATGAATTTTGATATTGCTTTCCTTAACTGTTTGGATCAGGACAAAGTTTATTCAGGAAATGATCTGGCCTTGTACTCCTCGGATACAGAAGCCTATCACCGATTAATGATACATATCATCAAACAGCAGAAAATATCCAGTGAACTGGTCATAAAAGGTTCAGAGGTCAGGCGAATTTTTGTGGATGGTGGATTCAGTAAGAACTCGATTTATATGAATCTTTTAACCATTGTTTTTCCTGAAATGGAAGTCTTTGCCGCATCAATGGCACAGTCGACAGCTATGGGTGCCGCACTCGCAATCTATAATAGTTTTGGTAATAAGACAGTACCCAATGACCTTATCGAACTAAAGTTTTATTCAACAAAATAAATCGCCATGGACAATATTGTTTCTTTCAAAATGAAGCTGAAACCGGGCTTTAAAGAAGAGTATAAACGCCGTCACGACCTGATCTGGCCTGAACTGTTGGCCTTGCTCAAGGAATCGGGAATCAGTAATTACTCGATATTTCTGGATGAAGAAACCGATATTCTGTTTGCCGTTCAGACTCTTTCAGGTAATAACAGTTCACAGGATCTGAGTAGCAATGAAATTGTGAAAAGATGGTGGGCTCATATGGCTGATATTATGGATACCCATCCGGACAATTCTCCGGTAACTAAGCCTTTGGGGATGGTGTTTCATCTGGAATAAGATTTGTGAAGTGTAATAATCAGATATCCTGATAATTGATTATTTGTTCGCTGCGGGAAAGATGGCTATTTTTGTATCATGAAATTACCAATCATCGCCTACGGAGACACCGTATTACGTAAAAAAGGAGAAGCTATCACCGCCGAATATCCTGAGCTGAAAACACTGATCGACAATATGTTCGAAACAATGTATGGAGCGCACGGTGTCGGACTGGCAGCTCCACAGATTGGTCTGGCTATACGTCTGTTTGTTATTGATGCTACCTCATTTGCTGAAGACGAACCGGTATTAAAAGATTTCAAAAAGGTATTTATCAACGCTCAGATACTTGAGGAAGGTGGCAATAAATGGTCTTTCAATGAGGGTTGTCTGAGTATCCCTGATATCCGTGAAGATATCGACAGGAATGAAAATCTCAGGATTTCATACTATGATGAAAACTTCAATCATCATGAAGAAAGCTTCAGCGGACTGGCAGCACGCATCATCCAGCATGAATATGATCATATCGAAGGCAAACTCTTTGTCGATAAACTGAGTCCCCTGCGTAAAGCCATGCTTCAGAATAAACTGAGCTCTATCTCAAAAGGAATTGTGAAAGTGGATTATAAAATGAAGTTTCCCGCGCTGAAAAAGGGAAGGAGATAGGTGGTAGGATTAAAGGATTTTAGGATTATTCTGGAATCAAAGAGTGTCAGAATTAAAATTAAATTTCCTTCATTCTCAACCCGATAGCTATCGGGTCTCAACTTTCAATTCTCAATTCTCAATTCTCAACTAACTTACTGCTTTTAGCTTTAAACTTTCAGCCAAAATAAGCTTCTTCTTCAGCACAATTAGAGCTTACTGCTCCCTGCTCCTATCACCCTGCATAATCTGCTGAATAAGAGCACCCCAGGCAAAAGGATTCAGTAATGGATTGGCCAGACGCTGGTTGATATTTCTATTCACGAGTTGGTTATGATTGTTCTGAAAATTGAAACTCTGCATTTCTGCGCCATCACGGGGAAGTGTAGCTATCATGGAGGCCAGGCTCTCACGACTAAGATTCTTTTTTGCTATTTCGAGATCATCATCGGCAAACTTCATAGTCATGAACTCCTTTTTGAATTCATCTGTACTTGCCCAGGGATATACCCTTACACCTGGAAGATTAATTGATTCCTGCTGCATTTTCATCAATACAGTATACTTATTATCCGCCAAACCATTGGGTATAATCAGTGCTTCACGTCTGTAACCTACTGCAGTAAAAGCGAGCGTATCACCTTCGTGGGCAACAAATGAAAAGTATCCTTTATAGTTGGCTGAGTAAAACTGATCGCGACCGCTAAGGTTAGTAATGGTTACATAAGGCACAACCGTATTACTGTCGCGGTTCACTATAATCCCTGAAAATTGCACGATCTTCCTTTCCTTGACCTGAGTAAAGCCCGGGAGGCTGCAAAGAAGTAAGCAAATGAAGAATAACAGGTTTCGCATTGTGCAATTTAATAAAATCGTACCTCAGTGATGTTAAATTATGTTAAATCATATAATCTTTACAGAAAAGAACCACTTATCATTGTAGTCTTTCAGGTAATACTGCAGCAGGATCATCAATATCGGTCAGGTTCACAGCTTCAACACCCATAATTTCAGGAACTGCCCGTTTAATTGCCTGCTCAATTCCTGCCTTAAGAGTCATAATACTCATCGGGCAAGAGCCACATGAACCTAAAAGACGCAATCGTACAATATTTTCAGAAGTTATTTCCTCAATTGATACGTTCCCGCCATCCGTTTCAAGATATGGCCGGATCGTGTCTAATGCAATTTCAACTCTTTTCAACAAATCCATGTTATAGTATTTATATAAAGATACAAAAAAAATAAAAAATGCTATTTGGCGGCATTCAGAATAGCTACCTGCTGAGCAACCCGTTCCGCGATCTGCATAAATACCGGACTCAAAATACTGTCTTCTTCCAGGATGACCGGTTTTCCAACATCGCCTGCATCACTAATGCTCTTTACTAAAGGAATTTCTCCCAAAAATGGTGCATTAAACTGTTTTGCAAGTTCCATTCCGCCATTCTTTCCAAAAATATAGTACTTATTCTCAGGTAATTCAGCAGGTGTGAAATAAGACATATTTTCAACCACACCGATCAAAGGAATCTTAATTGAATCCATCAGGAACATTCCCACGCCTTTTCGTGCATCAGCAAGTGCGACATTCTGAGGTGTAGTTACAATCACTGCTCCGGTAACCGGGAATCCCTGAGAAACGGTTATATGAATATCACCGGTACCCGGAGGGAGATCAACAACCAGATAATCCAGCTCACCCCAGTCGGCATCATTAAACAACTGCTTTACAGCCGTTGATACCATCGGTCCGCGCCAAGGCACAGGCTGATTGGGATCGGTAAAAAATCCTATCGACAGTAATTTTATGCCGTATTTTTCAATAGGTTCAATTCTTGTTTGCCCTGCTTCATTTTGAGATGCTTTCGGACGTGCATCTTCTACACCAAACATTATCGGAACAGAGGGACCATAAATATCTGCATCAATTAGTCCGACACTGGCACCTTTCTTAGCCAGGCCAAGAGCCAGATTTACAGCCACCGTTGATTTTCCTACACCCCCCTTACCAGAAGCAACAACAATGATATTTTTAATACCCGCCAGGGTTCTTTCTGGCCGACTGGTTACCCGGGAAGTCATATTGATAGACAATTCAACATCTTTACTCACAAAATGCCGGATTGCATTCTTACAGGCATTTTCAAGCATAGCTTTCATCGGGCAGGCCGGCGTAGTCAGAACTACAGAAAAACTAAGCTTATTTCCGTCTATTTTCAGATCTTCAATCATGTTCAGACTAACCAGATCTTTTTTAAGATCCGGATCCTCAACATGACGTAATGCATTATATACCTGTTCCTGTGTGATCATTTTTGAATATAAAGGAGAAAATATTTTACTATGTTTATCGCAAATCTACTAAAAGCGGAAGGCTTATTGCTATAGGTTTGAGGTTTTTACAGTGAACTGACCTGTAAGGCCGAAGATTCAAACTTAAATAGCTTATCTTTCACTTAAGTGGAGAATTCAGGCAATGAAAATATCCAAAAAACAGTATAAAATTATCCGTATTGTATCAATTAGCCTTTTGGGACTGGTATTGATTGCAGGTGCTATTGTGTATACAAAACGGGAGGCATTACTTAGCACTGCCATCAAAAAGGCAATCAGCAAAGCTGACAAAGAATACGATCTGGAACTCAAAATAGAAAGTGCAGGTTTCGCCGGTTTAAGCAGTGTCAGTTTTAAGAATATTACAGTGGTTCCCCGGGGCCGTGATAGTCTGGCAAGAATCCTGAACTTCCGGGTAGGAGTAAAACTTTTTCCATTAATTTTTGGGGATATCAAGCTTTCAGAAATCAAACTCGACCGGGGAATGATTAATCTGGTAAAAAGAGATTCTCTAAGCAATTATGATTTCATTTTCCGGAAGAAAAAATCTGACGAACCGGAAGAAAAAACTGATATGGATCTGGGCAGACTTGCAAACAGCCTGATTAACCAGCTATTGTATAAAATTCCTGACGATATGGATATCAGGGATTTTGAGATCAAATTCAGGGATGATTCAGGATCAGTCAGCTTGTTCACCCGCAGTGCAACCATTGATGACGGCGATGTGAATTCAACCATATTGGTGAATGGAAATGAGTCAGTATGGCATGTTGAAGGAACTGTAGATCCGGGAGATAAACAACTGGATCTGAAACTCTTTGCTGATAATAAAAAAGTAGAGCTGCCTTATCTCGAGAAAAAATTCGGACTCAAGCTGAACTTCGATACTGCAATGACCGAGATGAGAGGAGTTAACCGAAGCGGAAGTCAGCTGGAGGTTAACGGCTCCTGGCGGGTTAAAAATCTCCTGCTTAATCATTCAAGAATTGCTGGGAATGACATCATTGTTCCGGATGTCTCCCTTGATGCAGATATGGTATTTGGAAAGAATTTCATTGCGATTGACAGTACATCTACTATAAATCTCAAAAAGATTCAAATTCATCCCTTCATAAAATATACCCTGAGCCCATCTAAAATTTATGAGCTGAAGCTTCATACAGAAGAACTTGGCGCGCAGGAGATCATGAATTCGTTTCCTAAAGGTCTTTTTGAATCCCTCGATGGAATACAGGTAAGCGGAAAGCTGCAATACAATCTCGATTTTTACCTTGATTCTCAAAATCCCGATAGTGTCATTTTTAATTCAAGATTGAGAAATGAGGGATTCAAAGTTTTAAAATGGGGTAAAACCGATCTGCAAAAGATCAACAGCACCTTTGTTTATACCCCATATGAATATGGTAAACCTATGCGGGATATAATCATAGGGCCGGAGAACCCGAATTTTGTCACCCTCGATCAGATTAGCCCAAATTTAAAAAATGCCCTTCTCACAGCGGAAGATCCCTCATTCTATAGTCATAATGGCTTTGTAGAAGAGTCCATACGAAGTTCCATTATAACTAATTTTAAAGCAAAAGCCTTCAAAAGAGGAGGAAGTACCATATCCATGCAGCTTGCAAAAAATGTCTATCTGAACCGGCAAAAAACCCTGGCCCGAAAGATTGAGGAGATCCTGATCGTCTGGATTATGGAAAGCGGAAAGCTTACCTCCAAGCAGCGAATGTTTGAGACCTATCTAAACCTGATCGAATGGGGAAGAAATGTTTATGGAATTGGGGAAGCATCGAGGTATTATTTTGATAAACACCCCTCAGAACTCAGTATTGGTGAAGGTATTTTCCTCGCAAGCATCGTTCCAAGACCTAAATCCGGACTATACAGGTTTGAAGGTGATGGCAGCTTAAGATCAGGACTTTCTTCTTACTTCAATTTTATTGGAGGAATAATGGCCAGACGAGGCCTGACTGCTGCAGATAGCACAGGTTATGGGTTTTGGAATGTCAGGCTCAGGGAGAGTCTGAGGTCAGGAATACCCCTTGCTGACTCCCTGATTGTTGATAGTCTTTTGATTGATGACGTGTCTGAGGATAAAGAAATATTTCTACAGGAGATTTTTGGCAGGAAACGGCCGGATACCATTCAGGTCAAAGAACTCAATAAGTTAAAAATAGTACCCAAAGACAGCAGTGTTGCAAACACTCCAAGCAGGAGAGAGAGAAGAGAACAGCGAAAAAATGATCGTGATTCCAAAAATAAAAATCAATAATAAAACCCTTATATCTAAATTTATACCATGAGGATAGAAATTGATGAGAAGAATTTCGAACTGATGCTGGAATTTGATCAGATTGAAAAGCGAATCCGTTTATTGGGTATCCAGTTAAATGTGGATTTTGAAAACCGGACGCCGGTATTTGTTGGCGTATTAAATGGGAGTTTCATTTTCCTCGCTGATCTCATGAAAGAGATTAACGTTGCCTCTGAGGTTACTTTTGTGAAGGTTTCATCCTATAAGGGTGATAAAAGCAGCGGAAAAATTAAAGAAGAACTGGGCCTGCAAATGTCATTGAAAGACAGGGATGTGATACTTGTGGAAGACATAGTCGATAGCGGAAAAACCCTCCGCTATTTGCTGGATATGATTTACAAAGAGGATCCGGCTTCTATCAATGTGTGCACCCTGCTGATGAAGCCCAAATCATTAAAAACAAAATTTGATGAAATTAGTTATGTAGGCTTCGAAATACCTGATGACTTTGTGGTTGGATTCGGACTTGATTATAATGGCCTGGGAAGAAACCTGAATGATATTTACCGGGCAGTATGATGCTGAAATTGATATATCCTTAAATCCCTTTGAATCTAAAATCGTAATTTTGCATTGAAATGAGCTATAAAAAAATGACTATTCACAAAGAGGGCTATACGTCTATAGCACTTTGTATACTATTTATATTCGTCTTAAATGCTGTTGTTAACTTTCTTCTTCCAGAAACAGTATGGTTCCGCTGGATTATTTACATCCTTTCTTTTGCCCTTTTTATTATTATTCTGCAGTTTTTCAGAAACCCATATATAGAGGTCTTAAAGAATGAAAATCATGTAATTTGTCCTGCAGATGGCAAGGTGGTTGTTATTGAGGAAACTGAAGAAACTGAATATTTAAAAGACAGAAGAATCCAGGTATCTGTATTTATGTCGCCAATAAATGTACATGTGAACAGAAATCCAATATCAGGAATTGTTAAATATTTCAAATATCATCCCGGTAAATTTCTGGTAGCATGGCATCCAAAATCATCGACAGAGAATGAACGTACAACGGTAGTTATCGAAAATAATCAGGGGGTATCCGTTTTGTTCCGTCAAATAGCCGGAGCACTGGCAAGAAGAATTGTCTGTTACTCTAAGGAAGGTCAGCCTGCGGAGCAGGGAGAGGAGTTCGGCTTTATAAAATTTGGTTCAAGAGTTGACGTTTTCTTACCTTTGGGAACAGAAATTAAAGTCGGGTTGGGGGAAGTAGTAAAAGGTGGGATCACCGTTCTGGCTCATTTAAAGAAGTAATTTAACCAATATAAACATGAAAAAGTTATCAGGATTTTTAGCAATCGCGTTCCTTGCAGGAACCTTATCTCTAAGTGCTCAGGATCAGCCTAAACAAAACACAAAACCCTCAAATAAAAAAGAAACTAAAATGTGTGGTAAGGATTGTAAAATGAGCTGCTGCAAATCCAAATCAGAAGAAAAGGATTCAAAAGCACCTGCGAAAAAGAATTAATTTCAAAAAAATAGAAAACCGGTCTGATTCAGGCCGGTTTTTTTTATTCCATTAATTTTAAAAAATGAGTTTATCTGCATTTCTATGGGGGTATCAAGTTCAGTATCAGTAGAAATGCTACTGTTCTGCAACTTCAAAGGAAGCCCCGCTGCCCATACCCCACATGCCTTAATCAAAGTCGGGTATTCGCTAAAATCGGATTTAAGAACATCAGAAACTACTACCAAAGCCGGTTATAACCATAATCTGACCACAAAGGCTCTATTAAACTATCGCAGCTCCGCCAGGAGGTTTCTCCCCAACGTATTCGTGGAAAACGGTTTGTGAAGGGAACGCAAAATCAGCTCCATTTGCTGCAACAATGTTCATGATCTTATAGTTAAGGTCCTCACGAATACGCATATACTCGTTGTAATCGACTATTTGAATAAAATAGAGTACCTGTATATTCAAAGAAGAATCGCCAAACGAATCAAAAGTAACCAGGGTATCATCACTGGTTGCTGGATGATCATTCACAACTTTTTGAACATCCTCCGAAATCTTCTTCATCACTTCGGCAGAAGTATCATATCTGAGGCCGATATTGAATTTCATTCGACGGAGATTTCGGAGACTTAAATTTTCAAGCGGACTGTCGACCATCTTCTTATTCGGAATAATGACCAGAGTTTTATCAAGTGTTCGAATTACCGTGCTTCTGAATCCAACTTTCTCAACTGTGCCTTCAAACTTATCAATCCTGACCAGATCACCAACAAGGAAAGGCTTGTCGGCAAAGATTGTAAATGATCCGAGAAGATTCTGAAGACTATCCTGTGCGGCCAGGGCCACTGCAATACCACCAATACCCAGACCGGCTATGATTGTTGCCACATTGAGATTGAATACAGCACCCAGTATCACGAAAAAAGCAAAAATGACTGTTACAATCTTCGAAAGTTCCTTAATAAATGGAACCATTTGATCATCCGACTTGGATAAAGTTAATGAAGCCTTATACTTAAAAACGTGAGCAATAAAATCAATGATTCTTAACAGGATCCAGAAAGCTGAAATAATAAAAAGCAGTAAAAACAGTTTATCAACCACCTGTACCACTTTTAACTCATAAAGATTGGGAACATTATTTATGAGGTTGGTCCTCTTGAATAATACCTCATTTAATGGGTAATCCAACTGATTGACAGACAGATAGATAACCAGAAGAATAATGAGAAACTCGACAGGCTTTAAGAGCATTTCAATAAATACCTTAGGCTCGGTATCGGGCTGAATCCTCTTGAATAATAGGAACATCATTCGGTTCAATATTCTTGAGAACACCCGTTTAAAAAGTAATCCAAAAAGCAGTATCGTAGAAAATAACAGATAATTTCTGAGGCTGTTACCAAAAAATATTTGTTCAAGAAACTCGGTATTCATAGTAAATAAATTAGTAAATGAGAGAATGAGTTAATGAGCAAATTGAAATTCCGTTTCCCTTAAAAATAAGGAACAAAGCCGGATACAATTAATATTTGCTTTCTATAAGGATTCTGAATAGCTTACAAACAAAAAAGCCTCCCGGAGACAATCCGGGAGGCAATAAACCTATAAAAAAATTACACTCTTTTAGATTTGATACGAGCAGCCTTACCGGTAAGTTCACGCAGGTAGAACAATTTTGCTCTGCGAACTTTTCCATGACTGTTTACGTCAATTTTATCGATGTTAGGGGAATTAACAGGGAAGATACGCTCTACACCTACTCCGTTTGACATTTTACGAACGGTAAAAGTCTCATTCACACCCACACTATTACGCTGGATAACAACACCCTGATAGATCTGGATACGTTCTTTATTTCCTTCGCGAATTTTATAGTGAACACTAACGGTATCACCAGCTTTGAATGCAGGAACTTGCTTTTTAACTGCTGCCTGCTCTTCAACAAATTTTACTAAATCCATGATTTTAAGCTCTTAATTCGATTTTTAGCCCGTAAAAATCGGAGTGCAATATTAGGAAAAATTTTTTACTTAAAAAAGTTTGTTCTAATATTTTTCCATTTTTATTCATCAGAAGAACCTGTGATTGAGGTTGAAAGCACAATTTATTGCAGCAAATCAGGCCGGCGCTTTTTAGTGCGCTCCAAAGCCTGTTCGTGTCTCCATTCATTTATAGCAGCCTCGTGTCCGCTTAAGAGAATATCAGGCACCTTATGTCCCTGCCAGTCGGCCGGACGGGTATAGACCGGTGCGTCTAAAAGCTCTCCCTGAAAAGAATCGGATAAAGCCGATGTTTCATCATTCAAAACGCCTGGCAATAACCTTACAATGCTGTCGACTAAAACAGCAGCAGGTAATTCGCCTCCTGAAAGAACATAATCGCCGATTGAAATTTCTCTTGTTACAAAAATATCCCTGATTCTTTGATCAATTCCCTTATAATGACCTGCCAGAATGATTAGATTTTTCTTATCAGAAAGCTCATTGGCCATACTCTGATTGAGTGTCACACCATCTGGTGTCATAAAAATGATCTCATCATAATCACGTTCCGAACGAAGCTTTTCAATGCAGTTTGCAAAAGGCTCAATACTCATCACCATTCCACTGCCGCCACCATACTGGTAATCGTCAACCGATTTTTGCTTGTTGTTTGAATAATCACGTAGATTATGAACATGTATCTCGGCAAGTCCCTTTTTTTGAGCCCTTTGTAAAATAGAATGGGCAAAAGGACTTACAAGCAGGTCGGGTAATACGGTAATAATATCGAAACGCATCCCGCAAAGATAGGAAGGAGATGTGAGAATTGAGATATGTGAA
>CAZTRY010000069.1:0-10028 GCA_964616525.1 uncultured Sphingobacterium sp.
TTACCTAATTTATTTGTAAAAGGTACTGTTGCCAGAGATTTTAACTATTATACTGAATCTTTCTATGTGCCTAGTACTAATGCATTTACACCTCTTGGATATTTCCAATCAGGTCTTGAACAAACTGATAAAACCAACTTCCAAGGTATTGTAAATTATAACCAACGCTTTTTGAAGGATAAAATTGGTTTGAATATTCTTGCTGGTGCACAAAGTGAAAGAGATGCAAACAGAAGCAGTACTGCAAACGGAACTCAGTGGGTAGTTCCTGATTTTTATAGTGTATCAAATCTTGTTAATAGAGATCTTGTAAGCTACAGATCAACTACATTAGACGGAACCGGTTCCGGAGGAACAAATTCTGTTTTTGGAGAAGCGAATATTGATTACAATAATCTCTTTTATTTAACTGTAACAGGTCGTCAGGATTGGTTCTCTGTGCTAAATCCAGGATTTAACTCTATTTTCTACCCTTCTGTTGGTGCAAGTTTCATTCTTTCAGAGGTGGTTAAAATGCCTAAATTCATTGATTATGCAAAATTGCGTTCATCATGGGCTGAGGTAGGTAGTGCTACGGTTAATGCTGGTAGTATCAACCAAACCTATGCTGTTAGTACTGTAAATGCTTATGGCCTTCCTACTTTAAGTAATCCGAATGTTTTGAATAATCCAAATATTCGTCCGGTTACTGTGGCAACAATTGAAGGAGGTTTTGAAGTTCAAATGTTAAATAGCCGTGTTGGATTGGATGTCAACTACTATTCAAGAAGGACCAGAAATGATATTCTTTCACCTCCTATTTCTGGAGCAACAGGGTATGCAGCTGGAAGAAGAAATCTTGGTTTGGTTACCAATAAAGGCTGGGAGATCAGTTTAAGTGGAACTCCTATTAAAAAGGATAACTTCTCATGGGATGTGAATTATAACTTTGGTTATAACATGAGTAAGATCGTTGAATTGGCAGAAGGAATTACTTCATTGACCTTAGGTGGTGCAATTGGTGGACCTCAAATGATCAATGCAGTTGGTCTTCCTTATTCAACAGTAAGAGCCAATGTGATGAAGAGAGATGCAAATGGTAACAAGGTTTACAATACTGCTACAGGTTATGAAGTTCAAGAGCTTCAGGACATTGGTGTGGGTAACCCGCCATACCTTATGGGTCTTGGAAACAATTTCCGCTACAAACGCTTCAGTTTAACAATAGATATTGATTCTAAATTCGGAGCAGTTGGTTATAGTAACCTGATTCAGTATGCTACCCGTTTCGGTCATACTCCTCAAACTCTTCCTGGAAGAGAGGCTGGCTTAACAGTGACTGGAGTAACTGCTGCCGGTGCACCATTCACTAGACTTTGGGATGTAGCAACTCTTGATACTTATTACAATAACTTTGGTAATGCCTATCCAGGTATGTGGGTTTATAAAACTGACTTTATCAAATTGCGTCGTGCAGTATTGAAGTATAACCTACCTGTAAGTGCATTAAAGTTCATGAAAGTACAATCTGCTTCTGTAGGTATCACAGGCTTGAACTTGGCTATACTTTACCAGGATAAGAGAATAAAAGAAGCTGGAATTGATCCCGAAATGCAGGAAACTGTGGGTAATGCACAGGGAAGTCAGGGTGTGGCTATGCCTAGAACCAGAAATATTGGCTTTAACCTGAATTTAAGATTCTAATACTAAAATCTAAGAACATGAAAAAGACATTCTTAAAATTGATATATGCGGCCGGAGCGGTTCTTGTGGTTTCAACGATGCAATCGTGTAATACCGAGAAGCTGACTGACCTGAACAAGAACCCGGATGCGATAGAGTATGTAATTCCTGAGTACTCATTTACCGCTGCTGTATTGGCAAGTCAACCAGGAGATAATTACAGAGCATTGGGACAAGGTTTGCAGTATTTTTCTTCATACAAGGAGGTGCCTGCAACTGGTGATAAATTCTATAATTTCAATGGAACTGCCGGTACATTTAATGTGTACACTGGCCAGTGGAATCGTTTGTTACAATTAGCAAAGGAGATTCCTGGCGCTGAAAACGTAAATAAACGTGCTGCGGTTGAGATCCTTAGAATTCTAGCCTTTCACCAGCAAACTGATCTGATGGGTGATATGCCATATTCAGAAGCAATGAAGGGTTTGGATGTTTTAAAGCCTAAATACGATACTCAAAAAAGTATTTATATTGCAATGCTAACAGAACTCGAAACTGCCTTGAAATCGATGGATGCATCTAAACCAAATGTATTTGGAAATGCTGATCCATACTTTAAAGGTGATATAACCAAATGGAAAAAATTTGGTTATACCTTAATGGCTCGTTTGGGTATGCGTATGTCTGATATCGAACCGGCAACAGCTAAATCCTGGGTGGAAAAAGCTGTAGCAGGTGGTATGATGACAGCATTTGGAGATATCGCTTACATTAAGTATGCGAATGTTACCGGTCAAATGAACCCACGTGTAAATGGTTATATTGCTGGCGATTTTACAAGCCCTGGTGGAGATAATGTGGAAGGAAGTAAATGGTCTGGTAAATTCATAGATCATCTGAAAAATACTTCAGATCCTCGTTTACCTGTTATTTCAGTAGTTTGGGTTCCGGCTGGTGGTACATCCTATACTCCTAATAATACCCCTGCTACGCAGCGTGGAATGATCAATGGTAGTGTGAATGTTAAGCCTACTGACTTCGATACTTACTCAGAGCCTTCTTTATTGTATATCGATAGAGGTTCTCCTATAATTACGATGGGTCCTGCCGAAGCCTATTTAATTATTGCTGAAGCAGCTGCAAGAGGTTGGAGTGTTGGGTCAACTGCTCAGGCAGCCTATGAAAATGGGGTTCGTGCAGCCATGGCTCAATGGGCATTATGGCCAAGCGTGGCTCCTCATTCAGGAGTAATCACTACTGCTCAGGTAGATGCCTACATTGCCGCCAATCCTTACCCTGCTACAGGAACCCTGGCTCAGCAAATTGAAACTATTTCTACTCAGAAATGGGTTTCAATGCTTGGTGATGATTATGAAGTGTATTCTAACTGGCGCCGTACCAAATATCCAGTTTTCAACTATGCAAACTGGACTTCTGGTGGTGTTAAAGTGCCTTATCCTGGAAACGTAACTGCAGGTAAAATGTGGAGAAGATTTTCTCTGCCAATTGCAGAAAGAAACGTAAACAATACGAACTATCTCGATGCAATCAAAAGACAAAATTTCTCTGAAGAGCAGATTGATCTTTTACAAGGCAGAATGTGGTGGGATGTTGGTCCTGGTACAGGTCAGAGTAACTAATATGTTATAAAGCCGAAGCAATATGAAAAGAACATTTCATTTTGTATATTAGCTATATGATCAATAAAGGGAGATCGAGAGGTCTCCTTTTATTGTTTAAAGGAAAATCAAATTAAAACAATAACAATACTATGAAACGTAGAGATCTTATTAAATACCTGTCTGTAGCCCCAATAGCGGGAGCTGCTGTTGGTACAGGTGTTCCGCTGCAATCTTTGGCCGCTCCGGCTGCAGCTGCTGCTAAGCGTGATGTGATTAAAGAATTAGGTTTAAGAACCTTTATTAATGCTGCCGGTACTTATACGACCATGACTGCCTCCCTGATGCATCATGAAGTTGTTGATACCATTGAATCTGCTTCAAAACACTTCGTGATGATTAACGAAGTTCAGGATAAAGTAGGGGAGAAAATTGCTGCAATGTGTCATGCCGAATCGGCAATGGTTACTGCTGGCTGCTGGTCAGCCCTTGTTTTGGGAACTGCCGGTATTTTAACCAGAATGGATAGAAAGAAAGTGTCTTTATTGCCTGATCTTTCAACCTTCGAACGTTCTGAAGTAATTGTTCAAAAAACGCATAATGTGGGTTATGTTCACGCATTGACCAATACCGGCATCAGAGTTGTTGAGGTTGAAACCGCCCAGGAGATGGAAAGAGCAATTACCGGTAAAACGGCAATGATGTGGTTCCTGAATTCCAGCGGTCCAATGGGTAAGATTAAGCATGAAGAATTTGTTGCCATCGGTAAAAAGCACAATATTCCTACCATGATTGACATGGCTGCTGATGTTCCGCCTGTTGAAAACTTATGGAAATATAATGACCTGGGTTTTGATCTGGTTTGTGTTTCCGGTGGTAAAGCAATTTGTGGTCCTCAAAGTGCCGGCATTCTGATGGGTAAAAAGGATTTGATTGCTGCTGCACGTCTTAATGCACCTCCTAATGGTGGTAATATTGGCCGTGGTATGAAAGTAAACAAAGAAGAAATCCTTGGAATGTATGTAGCTCTGGATAAGTATATTAATACTGATCATGATGCTGAATGGAAAATTTGGGAAGCCAGAGTTGCAAATATTGTGAATTCAGTTCAGAAGGTTGCCGGTGCTAATGCTGAAGTTTTTGTACCTCCTGTAGCGAATCACACACCTGCAATAAAAGTGACCTGGGACTCTTCAAAGATAAAACTTACACCAAGAGAATTTTTGAAGCAGCTTCAGGATGGCAGCCCTTCTGTAGAGGTAATGACTGGTCAGGATGCTATCAATATCACCGTGTTTATGCTTAAACCGGGTGAGGACAAAATTGTTGCCAAAAAAGTACAGGAAGTACTTGCAAAGGCAGTAGTAAGCTAAATTTTAATCAAATTTTAACAGGATCAAATCATTTTGTATAATAGTCTGATCCTGTTTTTATTCATTTATTCAGTATTACCTCATGAGAAGATTCTCCGTTTTACTCTTTACAGGAATTATGATGTTTGCCATTGTTGCTCAGGCACAGAACAAAACATACAGTATCCTGATTAAAGGAGGGCATGTAATTGATGCCAAAAACAACATTAATGAACAAATGGATGTGGCTATCCATAACGGCAAAATTGCCGCTGTTGCTAAAAATATTGATCCCTCACTTGCCACACAAATAGTAGATGCAAAAGGGATGTTTGTTACACCCGGTTTAATTGACCTGCACTCCCATGTTTTTGCAGGTACAGATGACCGTGGACTCAGTGGTGGTTTTTCTGCACTGGCTCCGGATCCTTATACCTTCCGTTCTGGTGTAACCACAGTTGTTGATTGTGGTGGTGCCGGCTGGCAGTCCTTTGACAGATTTAAGAAAAATATAATCGACCGATCAAGAACAAGAGTATTATCCTTTCTGAACATCGTTGGAGATGGAATGAGAGGCAATCCTTATGAACAGGATATCAACGATATGAATGCTAAGAAGGCCGCAGATAAAGCATTAGCCAATAAAGATATTGTGGTTGGATTTAAATTAGCCCATTTTGCAGCAGCCAGCTGGGTTCCGGTTGAGCGGGTTGTTGAGGCAGGAAAATTGGCCGATATGCCTGTTATTATAGATTTTGGTGGTGACAATACTCATGCTCCATTGTCAATTGAAACCTTGTTTACTAAATACCTACGTCCCGGAGATATTTATACCCATGTTTATACCGAACTGGTTCAAAGAGATCCTGTAGTTGATCTGAATACCCGTCAGTTAAAGCCATTTTTAATCCCTGCCCAAAAGCGAGGAATTATCTTCGACGTAGGTTTTGGTGGGGGAAGTTTCAATTTCAATCAGGCAATTCCTTCAATTAAAGCCGGATTTTTGCCTAATACGATGGGCACTGACCTCCATACAGGGAGCATGAATGGTGCAATGAAGGATCAGCTAAATGTACTTTCAATTTTCCTTTCTATGGGAATGGATATTCCTGGAGTCATTTCACGCAGTACCTGGGCACCTGCACAGGCTATCAAGAGACCGGAACTGGGTAACCTTTCAGTTGGATCAGGTGCTGATGTTGCTATTCTATCAGTACGAAATGGAAATTTTGCTTTCCGGGATATCGCTGGTAACAGAAATGAAGGTAAACAACGGTTTGAGTGTGAAATGACTATTCGTAACGGAAGAATTGTTTACGATTTGAATGCTATTGCCAGTAATTCATCTCAAAGCAAATAAATATTAAACTAAAAAATTAGTTTTTGATCATCATTTAGAGATTTTAGAAATAAAACAATGAAGAAATTCTCAATTTTAGTCCTGGTTCTGCTTTCCCTGTCCACATTAACATTTGCTCAGGGTAAATTATACAATACCCTGATCAAGGGTGGTAGAGTCATCGACGCTAAGAACAAAATAGATGCCCTGATGGATGTCGCCATTAAAGATGGTAAGATCGCTAAAGTAGCACAGAACATCGATGCAAGTCAGGCTGAGCAGCTTATAAATGCCAAAGGGATGTATGTTACTCCCGGTCTTATCGATATTCATGCTCATGTTTTCTGGGGAACTCAACCAAATAGTTATTTAAGTAATGGTGATGTAGGCGTTACTGCCGATGGATTCAGCTTTCGGTCAGGTGTAACCACACTGGTAGATTGCGGTGGTGCCGGATACAAGTCATTTGATACCTTCAAAAAGAATATTATCGACAAATCTCAAACCCGCGTTTTATCCTTCCTTAATATTGTAGGAGAGGGTATGAGAGGTGGTGATTATGAGCAGGATGTGAGTGATATGGATGTCAATCTTGCGGCAAAAGCTGCAATCGATAATAAAGAACATGTGGTTGGATTTAAACTGGCACATTTTACTAATCCGGATTGGACTCCTGTTGAACGCATTGTTGCAGCAGGAAAATTAGCTGATATGCCGGTTGTTATTGATTTCGGAGGAGGTAAACTCCCAATTGAAGATCTCTTTTTTAAGTACCTCAGACCTGGTGATATTTATACCCATGTGTTTACTGAACTGGAAAGAAGGGATCCTATAGTGAATCTTCAAACCAGACAGTTAAGACCTTTTGTGATCCCTGCTCAAAAGAGAGGAATCATCTTTGACGTCGGTTTTGGTGGTGGAAGTTTCAATTTTAATCAGGCTATACCAGCAATTAAGGCTGGGTTTTTACCTGATCTGATGGGAACTGACCTTCATACAGGCAGTATGAATGGATCTATGAAAGATCAGTTGAATGTCCTGTCAATTCATCTTGCAATGGGTATGAATCTTCAATCTGTGATTGAGCGTAGTACCTGGAGACCTGCTCAGGCAATCAAACGTACCGAATTAGGGCATCTTTCAGAGGGTGCTATCGCAGATATCGCTATTCTTAGCCTCCGTCAGGGTAAATTTGGATTCAGAGACATTGCCATGAACAGACAGGAAGGAACTCAAAAACTGGAGTGTGAAATGACAATTAAAGGGGGCAGGATTATGTATGATCTTAATGCTATTGCCTCTAATGTCAAAAAATAATATGCAATCTTCTGTCTGAATTGTGATTACGATAATTAATAAGATTTTCTAAATCATATTAATCCTGAAATTCTAAGAATCATAATTCAGACAAGATGAACTAAGTCTAATATTCAAAACTCCATGAAAAAGAATCTATTCGCACTGACTTTTGCCTTTATTTTTTCAATTGGGGGAATTAACGCACAGAATTCTAATCGGATTTATAGTATTCTGATTAAGGGTGGGCATGTGATTGACCCAAAGAATAGTATTGATGGACTGATGGATGTTGCAATCCATTCTGCTCAGGCTGCAAAGGATGGGAAACCTGCAAGGGAATCAAGAATTGCATTGGTGGCTAAGAATATCGATACTGCTCTGGCTTTTCAAGTGGTAGATGCTAAAGGGATGTTTGTAACTCCCGGACTCATTGACATTCATACCCATGTTTTTTATGGTCCATCCAGAACAAATTATTTGAGCAATGGCTCTATCTCTGTGATTCCCGATGGACATACTTTTAAGGCGGGTGTAACTACAGTTGTGGATGCCGGAGGAGCAGGCTGGAAATCATTTGATACTTTTAAGAAAAATATAATTGATCAGTCGGATACCAGGGTTTTGTCTTTATTGAATATTGTAGGTGAAGGTATGAGAGGAGGAGCTTACGAGCAGAATCTTGAGGATATGGATGCTGAAAAGGCTGCCGAAGCTGCGATAAAGAATAAGGAATATGTTGTTGGTTTTAAATTGGCGCATTTCGGAAAACCGGATTGGGCACCGGTGGAAAGAATAGTAAAGGCAGGTAAAATAGCCAATATGCCGGTTATGATTGATTTTGGGAGCGGAAACTTATCACTGGAAGATCTTTTACTGAAATATCTGCGCCCCGGTGATATATATACTCATACTTTTATCGAAGCACCAAAAAGCAAAGATCCTATTGTTGATTTTGATACCAGACAACTCAGGCCCTTTGTAAAAACTGCACAAAACAGGGGAATTATTTTTGATGTTGGTTTTGGTAGCGGCAGCTTTAATTTCAAACAGGCTTTTCCGGCAATAAAATCTGGCTTTTATCCCAATACGATGGGAACAGATCTTCATTCTGAAAGTATTATTCGTGCAATGAAAGATCAGTTGAATGTGATGTCCATATTTTTATTCCTTGGAATGGATATTCCATCCATTATTAAGGCGGCAAGCTGGGCACCGGCACAGGCAATAAAAAGGGAAGAGCTTGGGAATCTTTCTGTTGGTGGTATCGCCGATATCGCTATTCTCAGTATGCGAAAGGGCGATTTTGGTTTCAGGGATGTTGCCGGTAATAAGCAGACCGGAAGCAGGAAGTTCGAATGTGAAATGACTATTAAAGGAGGAAGGATCGTTTATGATCTGAATGCAATTGCCTCGAATATCAATAAATAATATGCAATCTTCTGTCTGAGCTAGGATTACGACTATTAATATGAATTTCTAAATCATATTAATCCTAAAATCCTAAGAATCATAGTTCAGACAAGATGAACAAAATCTAATATTCAATTCCTCCATGAGAAAAAAATTATTCGGATTGACTATTGCTTTAATTTTTTCTATTGGAGGAATTAATGCACAAAGCCAGTCTCCCAAAAATCGTATCTATGGTATCGTTATCAAGGGCGGCCATGTAATTGATCCCAAGAATAACATCAACGAAGTAATGGATATTGCAACAGAAATTGCACTTCCATCATCTAAGGGTCAGCCCATTACAGAACCCAAAATTGCACTAATTGCCAAAAATATTGATACCGCTCTGGCCCTTCAGGTAGTGAATGCAAAGGGTATGTACGTCAGCCCTGGTATTATTGATATCCATACACATGTTTTTTACGGCCATTCAAAAAGTGATTACCTAAGCAATGGTTCTATTGCAGTTATTCCTGACAGTTATACATTCAGGACAGGTGTAACCACGGTTGTTGATGCCGGTGGTGCAGGATGGAAATCCTTTCAGACTTTTAAGAAAAATATAATAGACATTTCGGCTACCAGGGTACTTTCAATGCTCAATATCGTTGGCGAAGGAATGCGTGGTGGTGATTATGAGCAGAATTTGGATGATATGGATGCTGAAAAGACTGCCGCAGCGGCCTTGGAAAACAAAAACTATGTAGTAGGTTTTAAGCTTGCCCATTTTGGTAAGGCTGATTGGACTCCGGTAGAGCGGCTTACAAAGGCAGGAAGAATTGCGGATATGCCTGTTATGGTTGATTTTGGCAGTGGTAATCAGTCTCTGGAAGAATTGTTTTTCAAATATCTCCGCCCCGGCGATATTTACACTCATTCTTTTTGTTATGTTCCCGGAGTAAGAGAACCCATTATTGATGCAGAAACAAAAATGGTTAAGCCATTTGTACGTAAGGCTCAGCAAACCGGTTTAGTATTTGATATTGGCTTTGGCAGCGGTAGTTTTGACTACAGGACTGCCATTCCTGCAATGAAACAAGGGTTTTATCCCAATACACTTGGTACGGATTTACATGCATCGAGCATTAATGGGGCAATGAAAGATCAAATGAATGTATTTTCTGTTTTCTTCGCGATGGGGATGGATATCCCTTCGATTATTAAAGCAGCAACTTGGACTCCGGCGCTTGCCATAAAAAGACCTGAACTTGGAAACCTCTCTAAAGGTGCCGTTGCCGACATAGCTGTAATCAGTATGCGCAAGGGTGATTTTGGCTTCAAGGATATTGTTGGAAACAGGCAGGA
>CAZTRY010000069.1:10128-19113 GCA_964616525.1 uncultured Sphingobacterium sp.
CAAAAAAGACCAAATATTCTTCTGATCATGACCGATGATCAGGGTATTGGCGATGTTGGATTGCATAATAATTTGCTAAAGACTCCCAATATGGATGCAATTGCTGCTCAGGGTGTTGAATTGAGGCAGTTCATTGTAAACTTTAACTGTTCTCCAACAAGAGCAAGTATCATGACTGGCCGGGATAATTACCGAACCGGAGTGGTTGGAGTTACTGAGACTTCCCCCTTAATGAAGGAAAGTGAAGTGACCATCGCTAAAATATTATCCGATGCCGGTTATCGTACCGGGATATTTGGTAAATGGCATCTGGGAGATAATTATCCTATGCGGCCTTCAGATAAAGGATTTCAGGAAACCCTGATTCATAAAGGAGGAGGGATCGGACAGGCTTCAGATCCACCGGGTAATTCATATTTCAACCCGATTCTTCAGCATAATAATATCGCCAGACAGTACCAGGGTTATTGTGATGATATCTTCGCAGATGCAACAATTGATTTTATTGAAAAAAACAGAGAAAAGCCTTTTTTTGCTTTCTATGCTACTAATTTGCCTCATTTTCCACTGGTGGTAGCCGATAAATGGGCTGATCCTTATCGTAAAATGGGAATGCATGAATTAAATGCATTAACCTACGGTATGATTGCCAATGTAGATGCCAATATTGGCAGGTTAATGGATAAGTTGAAGGAACTTCGGATTGAAGATAATACCATCGTGATATTCATGTCAGACAATGGCCCGCGAACTAAACGTTCCAAGAATGATCTTTATCCTGATCGTTATGTAATGAACCTGAGGGGCACCAAGACCAGTGTTTATGAGAATGGAATTCATGCACCTTTTTTTATCAAATGGCCCGGTAAAATTCCGCAGGGTGTAAAGCTGAATAATTTGACTGCCCATCTTGATGTTTTACCAACTCTTTTGGATGCATGCAAAATTCCTGTACCCCAAAATGTTAAACCGGATGGTATATCAATTCTACCACTGCTTACCGGAAAAGTGAAGGAATTATCCGACAGAAATATTTTTATCCAGGGACACGCCGGTTCAGAGCCTTTTAAATATGTGCATTTTACGGTCAGAGGACAGAAGTACAAGCTGATTTCACCTCATGACGAACCCTATGAAATTGTTAATCGTCCTGATGCAGAAGAGATAAAGAACATGATTTCCTCTCTTGAATTGTATGATATTGAAAAAGATCCAAGTGAAATCAATAATATAGCGAAGCAAAATCCGGGTATCGTAAGTGATTTGCTTGCAAAATATGAGCAATGGTTCGATAAAGTGATATATGATAGAGGCTACGACTGGCCTCAACGTATTCATCTCGGCAGTAAATTCCAAAAGAATGTTGAATTGTCCCGCTTTGAATGGGGTGGTCCGGGTACACTTGGTAATAAGGGAAATAAACTGGGCTATTGGGAAGTATTCAGTAATGCAGCGGATTACCGGATTACCATGCGCTTTCAGAAAATTAATAAATCTGCATTTGCAGTAATTAAATACATGGGGATTGAACACAAAATTCAGGTGAATGCCGGTGATACACAGGTAAGCTTTAATGAAATCTCATTTCCGGCTGGGAATGGCCGTTTTGAAGCTTTTTTAAAGGCAGGTGCAGAAGAAACCGGAGTTCAGTTTGTGAATGTTGACCGCTTGAATTGATTTTTACCTGAATAATATTTTATCTTTTTTACGCAATGGAGAGACGAAAATTTATAAAATCTGCGGTTTTGGGTTCTGCGGGACTGATGGCAGGTTTTCCCTGGCTGACTGCTGAGGCTGCTTCCGGTTTGAAAATTACAAAGATCAGATATTATGCAGCCCCGGGTTATAATAAACCTCTTTTTAATCAGGCCAGAGGGATTGTTGAGATTGAAACCAATGAAGGAATTATCGGGATTGGTGAGGGTGGATCAAAAGATATGATTGAACAATGTGCCCAAATGATGATTGGAGAAGATCCTTTCCGCATTGAGCATATCTGGCAAAATCTTTACAGAGGAATGTTTTATCCACCCGGACGTGAAAAGCTTCATGCAGTAGGGGCATTGGAAATGGCATTATGGGATATTAAAGGCAAGGCCCTCAAAGTTCCTGTATACGAATTGCTTGGAGGCGCAACCCGTGAATATGTGGAATGCTATGCCACCGGGTTCAGACCATCTAAAGCTATAACCGAAGAAGGAAAAGCAAATGATTGTCTTAAAGCAGGGTTCCGTTCTTATCGTATCGGTCCAACAGGAGGAAATGGTGACCAGCCTTTTGATTTTTATGATCATACCACCAAAACGATAGATTACTGTAAGAGAATAGATAAAGCAGTAGGAGGGAATGGCAATTGGGCAATCGACCTGCATACTCGTTTTGATACCCCTGAAGCCCTGAAAATCTGTAACGCACTGGAAGAATTAAGCCCATATTTTATTGAAGATCCGATCAGGTCAGAAAATCCGGGTGTTTTTCGTTCCTTTCGGAGCTTAACTAAAGCGCCAATTGCTGTGGGAGAACAATTTGGCGATCGCTGGGATACTAATGAATTGATTGAACAGCATCTGATCAATTATGCCAGAGTGACACTGCCAAATACTGGTGGTATTACTGAGCTGAAGAAGATTGCTGCCATGTGCGAAACCCATTATATAGGGATGCTTCCGCATTTCACAGGCCCCTTATCTACAGCAGCTTTGGTACATGTTTTAGGCTCAAGTAGTCCTTCACGTGCAATGATGGAATTAGCTGGAGGTGTGGTTGAAAAACCTGCTTATTTTAATGATGACTATATCAGGTTTTCAAATGGAAGACTGTATCTCAACCCTGAACCGGGCCTTGGTGTTAAGTTCGATCCGAAGAAAGCTGATTTCATCATGGAAGTTAAAGAAAATACAAAATTTCCTCACCCTATTCTGAAAAGTCCTGATGGTGCTATTCACAACTGGTGATTTAATTCAGACTAATTAATTCATCAATTTATATGGTAAATATCCCTAAATAATCCCATTTTTAGGCATTCAGAACCTTAGCACTTAACGATAAAAATGATACTATTTCAGAATTTAAAGATCAGGTCAATACTTCTATCCACTTTGGCAGTTACTGCATGCTGTGGATTTTTAATTTCAGGTTGTAGTGTTTCAAAGGACACAGCACTCGTAATGTCAGGGGATACAAATGCTGCTGCCATGGCAGAGTTTATAAGTAATCCCAATGATTCCAGACTTAAAGATAGAAAGTTTGAACAGGTGCCTGCTGTTGGTGCTACTGCAGACGGTAAGCATATTTTTGTAGCCTGGTATTCCGGAGGCGCAGCCCCTGGACCGGGTAATTATGTTACGCTTTCGGTAAGTGAGGACAAGGGAAAAACTTGGTTGAATGATCAACTGGCTATTTATCCCCGCAGTACTGAGTACCGTTTGTTTGATCCTGCGATCTGGAGGGATCAGTTCGGACAGGTACATTTGTTTTATGGAAGTGCAAAGAACAATTTGATCTGGGATGGATATGGAGGTGTTAATGCAGTTGAAATTAAATGGAACGGGAAAAAGGTGTCCAATTCAGCTCCAGTACGTATCAGCGATGGGGTGATGAGTAATAAACCGGTCTACTTAGATTCAAAAAATACGGCACTTTTCCCGGTTTATATCGATAAACCACTTCCTGGAACTAAATCTGAAACAGCTTTCCCTCAGGATGGAGCATTCATCTATTCCAGGGATTATTCCAAATCCGGACGAAAGTTAATCTTGTCTGCCTATTCATCTATCAGGATCCCTGAGGAGCTTAGAATCCATGATGAACCACAGGTTGTCGAATTAAATGAAACAGGAGAGCACCTGGCACTGGTAAGAACAACCAAAGGGATTTATTCAACTCATAGTTCTGACTTTGGGAAATCATGGTCAGAAGTTCAGCCTTTTACGGCTTCCGGCCCTACAACCTCCAGCAGGTTTTATATCGGAAAACTTTCTTCAGGAAACTTGTTACTGGTGAGTAATAATAGTACTACAAGGAATAAAATGACCGCTTTCCTTTCAATGGATGGGGGTAAATCATGGCCTCATAAGTTATTGCTTGATGCCAGAGAAAATGTTTCGTATCCGGATGCTGATCAAACTTCAGATGGAAGTATTCATGTGGTATTTGATCGCGAAAGAACCGGAGCAAAAGATATTTTATATTGCCGTTTTACTGAAAATGACCTGATAAAAGGTGATGGCAATGCAGTATTTAAAACCAGGGTTAACAAGTAATATTTTAAAATAGTTCAACTCCGTACTGATTTGGGTAATATAATATGAAGACTATTTTATGTTGTGATTGGGGAACAACTTCATTTAGATTGAGGTTGGTTGATCAGGATACATATGCTGTTCAGGCTGAGTTTTTATCTTCAACCGGAGTAGCTGCTACTTTTAGGGAGTGGAAAGAACAAAGCGAAATTAGCCGTTTTGAATTTTATTCCGGTAGACTTAAATCAAGTATACTTGAATTGGCTCATAAGAGTGGTATGAATACGGATAAAATTCCGGTAATTGTATCAGGAATGGCTTCTTCTTCAATTGGTATGGAAGAAATTCCATATGCAGAATTACCCTTTAGAATTAATGGTTCTCAGGCTTCTGTACGTGTTTTTGATGATTACAATGGTTCTGGTGCACCATTGATTATTGTTTCGGGTGTAAAGAGTAATGTAGATGTGATGCGCGGTGAAGAGGCTCAGTTGATAGGGCTTGTTCAATTAAATCAGGTTAAACTTGAGGATAATGAGGAATATGTCTTTGTTTTTCCGGGTACTCATTCCAAGCATATTTCAGTAAAAGGGGGCCTTGTACCTGATTTTAAGACATTCATGACCGGCGAGTTGTTTAATATTGTATCTGAACACAGTATTTTAAAGGATTCGGTAGTGCTGGATAATTCAATCAAACTTAGTGATCCGGCAGCAAAGGAAGCTTTTGTTTATGGGGTAGAAAACTCAGCTAATTCATCAGTTCTGCATACCTTATTCACAGTCCGAACAGCGCAG
The DNA here is from genome assembly GCA_964616525.1 of uncultured Sphingobacterium sp. Classification (GTDB taxonomy): domain Bacteria; phylum Bacteroidota; class Bacteroidia; order Sphingobacteriales; family Sphingobacteriaceae; genus Daejeonella. The sequence goes on from CAZTRY010000069.1 coordinate 15,167, forward strand.
TTGTTTGGAAAGTTTGAAAAGAAATATAATTCGTTCTATCTGAGTGGGTTACTTATTGGTGATGAACTTCGTCAGCTACAGTCTGCATCCGGACAAAATCTGGTAATTTGTAGTGGTAAACATTTGTATGAACATTATAAAATTGCTTCCGATACACTTAATTTAAGCCAGAATACAGTTTTTATTAAATCTGAATTGATTGATAAAGCCACGATTGCCGGGCAGATACAGCTATTTAAAGCATTTAAAAATTAATATGAGTAATAACGATTTTTCATGGTCATTATTTAACCGGGTACCGGTAGTAGGTATCGTCAGAAACCTGACCTTTGATGAGATAGCCAATATTCTTCCGGTTTATCTTTCTTCCGGTCTGACCACCATAGAGATAACGATGAATACACCTTCTGCCGAGGATATTATTCGTTATGCAGTTGATAAGTACAGAGGGCTTTTAAATGTGGGGGCCGGTACAGTATGTAGTTTGGAGGATTTGAAAAAAGCACTTCAGGCAGGTTCTCAATTCATTGTAACACCCATTCTAAACCCTGAGGTAGTTAGGTATTGTGCAAAGGAGGGTATCCCAATCTTCCCTGGTGCTTACACGCCAACTGAAATCTATCAGGCATGGGAATCCGGAGCTTCAATGGTAAAGGTATATCCGGCAACGGCATTGGGGCCTGACTATATCAAGGACGTTAAAGCTCCGCTGAATAAAATCAAATTAATGCCAACCGGAGGGATAAATCTTGCCAATATGCAGAGCTTTATGAAAGCCGGGGCTGATGGTTTAGGTGTTGGGGGACAATTATTTGATAAAGATCTTATTAAATCAGCTAATTGGGATGGATTAAAGGATCATTTTAAACAATATGCAAGTTATTTCTCTTCGTAAACCGCTGAATTAAATATAAATCGAATGGTAGCTCCTAAAGGAAAAAATTATCGCTGGCTGATTGTCTTCTTATTATTTACAGGTACTGTAATCAATTACCTTGATCGTCAGATTATCGGATTGCTTAAGCCAACATTGGAGGCTGAATTCAGCTGGACAGAAACTGATTTTGGAAAAATTATGTCTGCCTTTTCATTTGCTTATGCAATTGGATTATTGGTTTCAGGCAGGTTTATCGATAAAGTTGGAACTAAAATTGGTTATAGTGTTGCAGTTATAGTGTGGAGTCTGGCAGGGATGTTCCATGCTCTAGCCAAGTCTGTAAGCGGGTTTGGAATAGCAAGACTTTCATTGGGTATCGGAGAGGCCGGTAATTTCCCTGCGGCAATGAAGGCGGTGGCTGAGTGGTTTCCTAAAAAGGAGAGAGCACTGGCAACGGGTATTTTTAACTCAGGAACAGCCATAGGCGTAGTGGTGGCATTGATTATTGTCCCAATTATTATGCAGAATTATGGCTGGCATGAGGTGTTTTGGATTACCGGTGCTTTGGGTTTCATCTGGTTAATATTCTGGCTATGGTTGTATGAGATTCCGTCGAAACAGAAACGCTTAAGTCAGGAAGAATTAGAATATATCGAAAGTGACAAAGATGATACTACCGATCAGGTAAAAAGTACGGTTAAAATATCATGGTCTAAGCTATTTGCAATTCCTCAGACCTGGGCAATTGTAACAGGTAAATTTCTGATCGACCCTATTTTTTGGTTTTTCCTGTTCTGGTTACCTTCTTATTTTTCTTCCACCTTTAATCTTGATCTGAAAGTGATCAGTCCGGAGTTGATGCTGATTTATGGTGCCACAACCATAGGCAGTATTGCCGGAGGTTATTTCTCATCGGTTTTGATCAACAAAGGCTGGCCAACCCTGAAGGCAAGAAAGGGAGTACTTTTATTGTTTGCTTTGGTTGAATTATGCATCATGATTGCAATTGCACAATTTGTAACTGATAAGTGGGTGGCAGTGGGATTGATTAGTCTGGCAGTAGCAGTGCACCAGGCCTGGGCCACTAATATTTTCACTATGGCTTCGGATATGTTTCCAAAGGATGTGGTAAGTTCTGTTGTTGGAATTGGTGGGATGACCGGTGCAATTGGTGGAATACTATTCCCGATTTTTGTAGGCTATCTGCTGGATGTTTACAAGACCGCAGGTAATCTGACAGGAGGGTATAACCTGATATTTACGATTTGTGGTGCAACTTATCTTACAGCATGGATAATTATTCATTTGTTAACCAGAAAGTCTGCTAAACTGTCTACTTAAAATTTCTAATTAATCATATATGAAACCAATTCTCAGGTATTTAAAAAGTGTTCTCATTGGGAGTGCTTTGATGCTTTCTCCACTTTTGATGTTCACGGCAAGTGCTCAGCTTTATAATTTTACTGAAGAGCAAATGATAAGTTTTACTGCAAAAAATCCCTATGGGCGTTTTCCGGGTGGCCGACCGATGATACCGGCAGCCATTCTGGATACTATCCGAAAAATGGACATTCAGGTTGTTGAGGCAATCGGATCTATTCCAAGGGAATATGCAAATCAGTATGAAGATGGCTGGAAATCTATAATGCCTGGCAAAAAGCTTGTTGGCAGGGCATTTACTGTGCAGTTTATGCCATCCCGTCCGGATTTGGTTGCCGGAATGCAGTCAGAAGCTGATAAAAACAATTTTACTGGCCTGAACAACCGGACTACAATTGATATGCTGCAAAAGGATGATCTGGTTATTGTGGATTTATATGGTAAAGTGCAGGGTGGTACTTATGTGGGAGATAAACTTTCCTATTACATATGGAAGACTACCGGTACCGGATTAATTGTCGATGGCGGAATATACCTGACAGAGAATATATCGCAGAGTGGGATGCAGGCATTTTATCGTGGTACCTATCCTGGTCCTTTGAGTAATGCCACGGTTTCTGGCATTAATGTTCCGATCAGAATTGGAAAAGCAGTGATTATGCCAGGTGATCTGGTAATCGGCGATCAGGATGGTATTCTGGCTATTCCACCACAATTTGTGCCTAAATTGATTTATAATGTAACCCGTGACCGTCGTCGTGATGTCTGGATGAAGAAAGCGTTTGACTTGCACAAGTACAAGTCAAGTGATATCTACGGCCGTCCAAAAGATCCGGCATTACTTAAACAATATGAGTCTTATCTGGATTCAGGTAACCCGGCATTATTGCCTAAGTAAGAAATTATCCGGGGTGAAAAGATTAGTTTTCTCCCCGGATTTTTGGCGTCTCAGTTTCTATGCTGATTAATACTGCCTCATTACTTAATGCCTCTATCTCAGTTTTCTGAGTATTCCATAATACCAGGCTATCACCTGGATGTACCAATCTGCCACTTATTTCAAATGCACCTGAAAGGGTATATAGAAAATGACAGGAATCTCTTTTCAGAGGATAAATCTGTTCCTTTCTTCCCATGAATCTGCCTGCAGATAATTTAATCTTTGATTCAATTGAAAATACTTCACTGAGTTCATTTGGGTTTGATGCAAGGTCAAGTGGATATTTCTCTTGTTGCCTGATTTTTAAATCCGATTTTATTCCTATTTGTATCAGGTGAATCTGATCTTTTGGATAGGGGTTGTAAATATTGAATGTAATTCCTTTCTGACACGGATTCACCAAGGTTTCTCCAACTTCAAGTTCCTGCCGTGAATTCTTGCCGATTTGGTAATTCAGTGTTCCTGTTACCGGGATTATTATAAACAGACAATTCTCTTCAATTACGTTTGTATTGATTGCGCATGAATCCAGAACAAGCTCATTGAATAAAAATATAGATCCAAAGGCCTGTTTGTCCCTGTTAAAGTATTCTTTGTAATTAAAGGTACAGAGCATTTTGGAATCTGATGATTCAATTAGCCCCCTTTGTTCATTTAGATAGATAATGGCGGATGTTTGCTGCATGATAATACCATATCTTTGTTTAATGAAAAATTATAATCAGGCAGGTACATTCATTTGAATAGATA
>CAZTRY010000070.1:0-18707 GCA_964616525.1 uncultured Sphingobacterium sp.
ACAACAATAACTGTCTTTCTTATTGAAAGCTAATCTAAAGGAAAGCTGGAACCTCATTATAATTATCCTAATATTTTTGTTATACATGGGGGCATGCTTTTGATAAATTATACAAAAGTCCCGTTTGTGAAATATTTGAGCACATTTTACTGGAAGTTTAAATTTTACCCGGACACTACTGACTCTCAACTGTCAATTATCACTTCTCCACCTCAATATCCTCTTTCAAATCAATTTTATTCACTCCTATTTTCTGAGGATGGAAAACAAAATAGATCCCGCTGAATGACAAGAGTGCGGATATACAATAAAAGAGCAGACTGATGATCACCGCCAGGTGCTGGTCCATCTGGAAATATTGCGCGCCGTAAACAAACACTAATTCCCTTGCACCAAGTCCGCCAACCGTAAATGGAAAAATCGCCACAAGTGAGGAAACCAGGAACATAAACAGGTAGGGGGAGAATTTTCCTTCAAAATTTAAGGCGTACAATAGCAGAATAACCGAAATTACCTGCATGGATTGTACCATCAGGGCTTTGATATGCGAAAGCAGGAACTGTTTGCTGTAGTCACTGAAAAATTTTCTCATCACCGCATAATAGGCTAGGGTGCCTGTTGCAACCACCAGCACGGGAATCCAGTTGGGAATACCAAGGTGCGGGATAAAGATGACCAGTGCCGAAATGATTAGTCCCAGTGCCCAGAGACCACTCAGCCGATCGAAAAATATCGCCTGAAACAAGCGCCTTCCTTTAATTTCGAATTTCTTTCGCAGCAGAAAGATTTTGTATCCATCTCCGCCAATTCCACCGGGCAGAAAAAGGTTATAAAACATGCCCAGCAGATAGATCTTGAAATTATAGGTTTCTGAAATCTTTAATCCGATTCCCTTAAAAAATGTATTCAGACGCGAAGAAGATATCAGTTGTGATATTACAAATGCGATAAATGCTAAAAACAGAAAAACAGGGTTTGACTTATCAAAAGCATCTTTCAGGTCGTTGAACTCGACTTTTCTCGATACCAGATATAAGGAAAGACCTGTTATTGAGATCTTTAACAGAGTCTTAGCGATGTTCCAGATCTTCTTTTTTTCCATTAAAAATTCGTCTAACCTGGTATGTTTTTCTGTTGGTACCTTCAAAATAGGTCCGTACATTAATTTCTGCCAAAATTCCGAAGGTAATCAACTGTATTCCTCCCAGTAAAAAAATAAGTCCTAATATCAGTATGGGTTTGCCCCAGATATCCTGACCCATCAGTTTCAAAACCAGGAGGTAAGTATTGATCAAAATCCCAAGTCCCAGGGAAATGAAACCCATACTGCCAAAGAGGTGCATGGGCTTTTGTATGTATTTTCTGAAGAAAACCATGGTAATCAGATCAGCCATCACTTTAAATGTGCGGTTTAGACCATATTTGGATGTTCCATGGATCCTTGCATGATGCTTCACATCAACCTGTGTAATGCTTGCACCCTGTAGTTTGGCGAGTACAGGAATAAAGCGATGCAATTCTCCATAAATACCAAGGTCTTCGGCGATCTCACGCTTAAAGACCTTTAAGGTACAGCCATAATCTTTGATATAAACCCCGGTCATTCGCCTGATAATGGCATTGGCAATCTTTGAGGGAATCTTGCGAAGAAAAACTCCATCCTGACGGTTAGCCCGGTTTCCGGCAACCACATCCCAGTCTTCATCCTTCATTTTTTGAAGCATAAAGGGGATATCGGAAGGGTCATTTTGAAGATCACCATCAATCAATGCGATGTAAGTACCAATTGCATGATCAATACCTGCGGTCATAGCGGTACTTTGTCCGTAGTTTTTTCTTAGCTCTACCAGTTTGATTCTTTCATCTGCATGTTCACGGATCTGTTTCTGAGTTCCGTCATTTGAGCCATCATCTACAAAAATTACTTCGTAATCGATTCCTGTTAAAGCATCTTGTAAAGCACCGATCAGCGGTACGATATTATCCCGTTCATTTAAAACGGTGATTACAACAGATAGTTCTCTCATTTTACCTGGTAGAGTTTGAGGTTCCGGTATGTTTTTACCAATGTTGCTTTGGGATTATCCAAATCTTTGTCAAAGGTAAAATAATAACCTGGCTTACTAAGCGCTTCGGTAAATTTCACCTGCTGCATCCGGCTGCGCTGAATATAGAAAATGAGGCGGTCGTGATGCGGTATATCAAGCACAGCAGGATGATACTGATAAAGAAAAAATGCCTGATTTTTCGAAATATTGCCCATTTCAATCGCTGCATCGCGGTATTGCCGGTCTTCCAGATGTTCAAACCTGTGCGGAATTACAAACCAGCTGAAAGCAAATCTGACCAGAATCAGTAGACTGATAAATGCAAATATTTTTGTGCTGTTCAGCCTGTAGATAATGTAGCTAATCAAAGCTCCGGCAATACTGAGGGTGATGACCTTGGGCAGAAGGTAGGGTACATAATTTTGTAAATCGAAAAATAATGCTCCCGGAATACAAATACTTACCAGCACTGCCAGAATCAGCATTAGATTGTTGAAGAAACGATTGATGCCTGGTAATTTTTCACGATAGCTGAAATAGGCATGAGTCCAGATGATGAACAAAAGCGGGTATAGCATCAATAAATACCTTGGTCTGGTTTGAGGCGATAACCAGTAGACCCAAATATTTGCGAGGAAAACCAGAGAGATGAATGTTAAAAAGGGATTATTTTTAATTCCAGTCCAGAAGTTTTTATGAAAGCAAAATAAGAGCAATAAACTGGCAGGGAACAGATGCCCGGCATGTTCAAAGGGGAAGGTGATGAAATGTATTAAACTTTGTATGATTCCCGACTCGGAAGCCGTTCTCTGGCTGCTTTGATCCCAAATAGTGCTGAAATAGCCCTGCAAATTTGAATTATACTGATAATAGTTCCAGAAATAAGCTGCAATAATTAAGACACAAATGAGTCCGCTGCTGATATGCTGCCAGCTGAATAGCTTTTTAAAGTTTTTGGTATAGGCAAGGACTGCGATAAGTGTAAAACCCTGAAAAACAATTGATGGGAGTCCTTTACATAGGAATGTGATTGCCGTAATGACATAAGAAATGAAAAAAAGCAAAAACCAATTCTTCTTTTGTAGGAAATAATAGATCAGCATAAAAGAGCTGAAGGTTAGCCAGGAATAGAATATATCGATGTGGCCAAGCATGGAATCATAGATCAGCATCCTGCCGTTTACCAGAAAGAGAATCCCGCTAATTGCTGCTATTCTTTTGTCTTTAAGGAAGAAGGATACTGATGCGTAGATTGTGATTGCGAATAAGAACATCGGAATAATCGCAGGCAGGCGTGTGGTAAATTCTGAATAGTTCCCACTGATCTGGTAAATTCCTGCAAGTATCCAGTTATAAAAAGGTGGTTTATTGTAATAATACTCAGCTCCAATGGTAGGCAAAGCATAATTTTTGCTGAGAATCATTTCAAGTGCTACATTTGCCCGGGTAGGTTCATCAGCAAATAAGGCCAAAAGCCCTAAATTGATAAAAAATGCAGGTATGGAAAAGATAATCAGGAAGAAGAATGCCGTCCCCGGATATTTAATCAGGAAATTTTCCAGTTTTTGCATCATATTGGGCAAAGATATAAAAGGAAAAGGGAGATTTGATTGCTCAAATCCCCCTTTTTATATTGCCAGGACTTAAATACTTGCCCTTACTGTATTTGCTGTTGAAATAAAGTTCGAAACAGCGATATTCTGGTCCAAGAAAGCTGAATTGTATTTTTCTTCAGGCCCGTTGATAAACAAACAGGTCTGTCCTTTAATAACATTGATAATTGTTTTGGTCAGATCTGTTGGTAAAGCCGGACAACCGTGACTTCTTCCCAAACGTCCGTGAGTTTTTACAAATGATTCGCTGACATAGTCGGCACCATGAACCACAACTGCACGATCCATCGCATTGGTGTTGAATCCTTTATCCATTCCTTCCAGACGCATAGAAAGCCCGTGTTTTCCATGATAAGTATCGCTGGTTACGTAAAATCCCAGACTACTTTGATGTGAGTTAGGCTGGTTGGAGAAATTGGTTGCCATATCAAGTCCGCTGCCTTGCCCATGTGCCACAAGCGTGTTGAATAAAAGCTTGTTGTTGGCAAGATCTACGATCCATAATCTTTTCTGACTGCTTTTTTTACTGAAGTCAATGATGGTCAGGACTGCTTTTTGAGCAGATAGTAATTGAGTTTTCCTGAGGTTATAATAACCAATCAGGGCTTTTTTAAATACGTCCTGATTCAATCCGCTTTCGGCTAATCCGGCCTGTTTGTAAACAGAATTTACATGTTGAGTAAAGAGTTCGGCACTTGAATTTGTGATGGTAGCACTGGTTTTAGATTTTTTGCCTCCTTCATTGTTTGCCGGATTAAAAAAATTCATATGCGACTTACTGGCAGAAACCCAGCTGATTGCGGGAATTGTGGTGATTAATAACAATGCGAAAATTGCCCGGAAAGAATGTTTCTTCATAAATTTCTCTGGTTTAACCTTATTTAAACGTTTTTCTAATTGATTAATTGTTTAAAATTATTGAGTAAATTAATGCTATAGGCGCTCTTTATTTGTGATACAAAGGTACGGCTTCTCCATTGCTTAATTGTCATGGTAAAGTAGAAAGCTAATTGCTGTAAATGAGGAGTTTATGGTCTGTTAATCTTGAAAAAAACCAGACAGGTCAGTCCTAACCATGATTTATTTGAAAGGGGTAATCTGGTATAAATAAAATCGTCAGAATTAACAGAATCACACTAACTATAGTTCATACAATTATATCCTCCCCCAAAATCCAATAAACCAAAAATCCTACAATCCTAATCCAGACAATGAATAGCCTCCCCCCAAGCCCCTCCAAATGAGAGGGAGATACGGCTCCTAAATATTGGATTAATTGATAATTTGAATTATCACAGAAAATCCTCTAATCCTAAAATCCTACAATCCTAATCCAGACAATGAATAGCCTCCCCCCAAGCCCCTCCAAATGAGAGGGAGACACGGCTCCTAAATATTGGATTAATTGGTGGTTTGAATAATCAGATGCAATCAGGAAAATCCTCTAATCCAAAAATCCTACAAATCCTAATCCAGATACCCTATTTTAATAAATTCTTCCAGCTTACCATTTCAGAGATGATCCTTTCCAGTTGATCAGCATTTACACGTTCCTGATCCATACTGTCGCGGTGCCGGATAGTCACTGTATTATCCTCAAGTGTTTGATGATCGACTGTGATACAAACAGGTGTGCCGATTGCATCCTGTCTGCGATATCTTTTTCCAATAGAATCTTTTTCATCATACTGTAAATTGAAATCCAGTTTGAGAAGATCCATGATTTCCCTTGCCTTTTCAGGTAAACCGTCTTTTTTAGTAAGGGGGAAAATAGCTGCTTTTACAGGTGCAAGGCATGGGTGTAAATGTAAAACAGTACGTGAATCCTGCTTTTCATCATTACTCAGGTCCTGTTCTTCATAAGCATTGCAGAGAGTTAACAAGAATAAGCGGTCTAAACCAATGGAAGTTTCAATAACATAAGGCACATAATTCTTATTCTCGGCAGGATCAAAGTACTGTAGTTTTTTGCCTGAGAATTTCTCATGCTGGCTAAGGTCGAAATCTGTACGGCTGTGAATGCCTTCAACCTCTTTAAAACCAAATGGGAATTCAAATTCGATATCTACGGCAGCATTGGCATAATGTGCAAGCTTGGTATGGTCATGATACCTATATTTTTCGGCCGGAGTACCCACAGCTAGATGCCATTTTAAACGGGCATCTTTCCAGTGATTATACCATTCCATCTCAGTTCCCGGTTTTACGAAAAATTGCATCTCCATCTGCTCAAATTCACGCATACGCATGATGAACTGTCTGGCAATCACCTCATTACGAAATGCTTTTCCGATTTGTGCAATTCCAAATGGAATTCGCATTCTGCCTGATTTCTGGACATTCAGGAAGTTGACAAAAATTCCCTGAGCGGTTTCAGGACGCAGATATACTTCGTCAGAGCCTTCAGCCATTGCCCCCATTTGGGTAGAGAACATGAGGTTGAATTGTCTCACTTCTGTCCAGTTGCGGGTTCCTGAAACGGGACAAACAATTTCATGTTCTTCAATCAGCTCCTTCAGACGCGGCAGATCATCAGCAGATAAGGCCGCTTCCATATCCGACTGTAACTTATCTGCTTTATCAATTTTCCCATCCTTAACATATCTTACTATCTTGTCTTCAAGCAGGTTGTCGGCACGGTAGCGTTTTTTTGAATCTTTATTATCGATCATCGGATCGGCAAAGCCATCCACATGCCCGCTTGCTTTCCATACTTTGGGATGCATGAATATAGCAGAGTCAATCCCAACAATATTCTCGTTTAACTGCACCATGCTCTTCCACCAGTATGTTTTCAGGTTATTCTTCAGTTCAGATCCTAGTTGTCCGTAATCATATACAGCACTAAGGCCATCGTAAATTTCGCTGGATTGAAATACAAAACCATATTCCTTGGTATGCGAAACCACATTTTTAAAAAGTTCGTCTTTGTTTTTGCTCATAACCCTGCAAAGATAGCATTGGCGACTATATTTTGAGGCATATTTATGAGTTTTAAGTTTTAAGATGTAGGTTATAAGTTATGAGTTTAGGAATTAACTTATACGTTCGGAATTAGTTTTTGTAAATACGCTTTCTTAATCCGGAGTCTGATTTATTCAGGCAATCGTCATAGTGACCTAGGAGGGATCTTAATTTGCTAATTTGCTAATTTTCTCATTTCCTAATCATTAATTTCTAACCCGTACAATTAATTCTCCATTCTCCATTCTCCATTCTCAATTCAATAACTACCTTTGAACCATGAGTATTGTGGTTGAAAACCTCAGCAAAACTTACGGAACGCAGAATGCAGTCGACGGGATTTCGTTTAAGGCTTCCCCGGGTAGTGTACTAGGATTTTTAGGGCCAAATGGTGCCGGAAAATCCACAACCATGAAAATTCTGACCTGCTACATACCTCAAAGCTCCGGGACAGTCTCTGTCTGCGGGATGGATGTCAGCACTCATTCAATGGAGGTACGCAGAAATATCGGCTATCTGCCTGAGCATAATCCACTTTATCTGGAGATGTACGTTCGTGAAGCACTAAGTTTTATCGGTTCTGTTTATAAGTTGGAAAACTCAAAAATTCGAATCGATGAAGTTATTGAACTTTGCGGATTAGGGGAGGAGCAAAATAAGAAGATCGGCACCCTGTCTAAGGGCTACCGGCAGCGTTTGGGACTTGCCCAGGCTATTTTTTCAGACCCCGCAGTTTTGATTCTTGATGAACCAACTTCCGGACTCGATCCGAATCAGGTAATTGGTATCCGGAATCTGATCACAGAATTGGGTAAAACCAAAACAGTGATACTTTCAACGCATATTATGCAGGAAGTTGAGGCAGTATGTGAACAGGTGATCATTATCAATAAGGGTAAGATCGTTGCAGATGATAAATTGAGCAGTTTGAAGGAAGTACATCAGAATAAAAGTCTGGAGGATATATTTATCGGACTAACGGGTTCAGCTGTACATTGAACTCTATGTATTTATAAAGTATAATTAAGAAAAATCTGATCAGGTGTTAAGTATCCTAAATAAAGAAATCAACGGGTTTTTCAGCTCCCTTGCAGCTTATATCTCAATGGCTGTATTTTTGCTGGTTACCGGCCTTTTTCTCTGGGTTTTCCCCGATTCAAGTATTCTGGATTATGGTTATGCCGGTCTGGATAGCTTTTTCAATATTGCACCTTACCTGTTTATGTTTCTTATTCCGGCAGTCACTATGCGTTCTCTTGCAGAAGAGCAAAAGGATGGGACATTCGAATTACTGGCAACCCGACCAATAAGCGACTGGCAGATAGTTCTTGGAAAGTTTCTGGCCTCCCTTCTGATTGTTGTACTTACACTAATTCCAACACTGGTTTATTATTTCAGCGTCTATCAATTGGGTATAAGCAAGGGCAATATTGATACCGGTGCGGTGATTGGCTCTTATCTTGGATTGATTTTATTGGGAGGGGCTTTCACATCAATTGGCCTTTTTACCTCCTCTCTGGGGAAAAATCAGATCATTGCTTTTACACTTTCAGTATTTCTGTGTTTTCTTAGCTTCAGCGCTTTTGATTCGGTCAGTAAGCTCATCGCATTACAGGCTTTTGAAAGTAGCTTAACCAGCCTGGGTATTAACCAACATTATCAGTCGATTAGTAGGGGAGTGCTGGACAGTCGTGATTTTATCTACTTCTTGAGTTTTGCCGGATTGTTTCTTTTATTAACCAAAACAGTATTGGGAGCAAGGAAATGGTAAACCGCCGTAAACATGATCTGAACGTTCTGATCCTTGCAATTGCAGGTATAGTGATATTGAATGCACTTTCCTCATTTTTCTTTGGACGTATTGATTTCACTGCTGAGAAACGATTTACACTTTCAGGCATTACTAAAAAGATTCTGGCAGATCTGGATGATGAGGTTCAGGTAACAGTTTACCTTGAAGGGGATTTCCCGGCAGGATTTAAGCGATTGAGAAGTTCAACTGCCGATCTCCTGAGGGATTTTAAAACCTATTCGAAAGCAGATCTGAAATTTGATTTTGTCAACCCGCTTTCCGGAGACCAAAAGTCGCAGGAAGAAGCATATCAATTGCTGATTGAAAAGGGTATTGAACCTACAAATTTGAGTGTCAAAACTGAAGATGGGATGTCGCAGAAAATTATTTTCCCGGCAGCTTTGATTACCTATAAAGGAAGGCAAATTCCGGTAAAGCTTTTACAATCACGGTCTGGTATTAGCCCGGAGGAAGTCCTGAATAATTCAATACAAAATCTGGAATATGCCTTTGCCAGTGCAATTAAAAAAATAAGTAAAGCTGAGACCGGTCGGATTGGCTTTAGCGAAGGCCATGGCGAATTAAGTGACCAGCAGCTGAGTGATGCGATAAAATCATTGGGAGATTCTTATGAAGTTGGCCGTGTTGATCTGAATAGCATAACTTTCGCCGGACTTGATCAGCTCAAGGTACTGATTGTTGCAAAACCGGAACAGCCCTTTAATGAAGCTGAGAAATATAAGATCGATTATTTCCTGAGGAAAGGCGGGAGGATAATATGGTCTATTGATCAGGTCAGTGCTGATCTTGACAGTCTTCGTGGTTCTACTGAACAGCTTGCCTTTGCAAAAAAGCTGAATCTTGATGACATGCTTTTTAAGTATGGGATAAGGTTGAACTACACGCTCCTTGCAGATATGAATGCAGCACAGATCCCAGTAAATGTTGGAGAAGTAGGCGGACAATCCCAGATACAGCTATTACCATGGTTGTTTTATCCTGTATTTGTTCCAATGTCTACTCATCCATTAGTTAAAAATCTGGATGGGATCCGTTCAGAGTTTCCAGGCACTATTGATCTGATTTCTGTAAAAGGTATTCAGTCTGAAGTAATCCTTTCTTCATCACCTTTTAACCGTCAGTTGGATGTGCCGGTCTTACTTTCCCTTCAAATGGTGGAACAGGAGCCCGACCCAAAACAGTTTCAGTCAGATCCTAAACCCTTTGGGGTCCTTCTTGAGGGAATATTTCCATCAAACTTCAGGAATCGTCCGGTTCCTGCCGGTATTTCAGATCCTGTGGCTGTTCAGGAAGAGGCAAAGCCCGGAAAAATGATTGTGCTTGCCGATGGGGATATCTTTAAAAATCAGATCAACAGCACGGATGGCTCTGCTTATCCGCTGGGGTTTGACCGTTTTACCAGAGAGCAGTATGCAAATAAGAATTTTCTGCTGAATGCTGTGGATTACCTGTTTGATGACTCAGGCATTATTAGTTTACGGAATAAGGAAATCAAACTAAGATTGCTTGACCGTGCAAAAATTCGTCAGGAAAAGTTATTCTGGCAGTTGCTGAACATTGGATTACCACTGATATTGTTGATAGCTTGTGGTATTTTTCAACATTACTATCGCATCCGCAAGTATACTCGTTAATTTGTATATTTTTGATCCTTAGCTCCGGTAGTTATACGGATGTTTAGCTCTTTAAAGCTAATTAGGAACTAACAAAAAGCTTTACTATTATTGTTTTTCAGATATTTGAATATGAGATTTATAGTTTCAACATCGACCTTATTAAAACAGCTGCTGGCTGTGAATGGTGCATCAAGTAGCAGCACAGTATTGCCAATACTGGAAAACTTTCTTTTTGAAATAAAAAGTGGCAGTTTAACTGTTTCTGCAACTGATCTGCAGACCAGTATGACCACTTCTTTATCGGTAGAATCAAAGGAAGATGGTAAAGTGGCAATTCCTTCAAAGATTTTGCTTGAAACTTTAAAAACCCTCCCTGATCAGCCCATTTCATTTTCTGTAGATGAAAAAACATTTGCAATTGAAATCAGCGCCGGGGATGGTAAATACAAACTGAGCGGTGAAAATGGGGAAGATTTTCCAAAAATCCCAGTGGTTGAAAATCCTTCATCTGTAGCTATGCCTGCTTCTGTATTGTCTGAAGCCATAAATAAAACACTTTTTGCAGTTAGTGGCGACGAGTTACGTCCGGCAATGACTGGCGTATACTGCCAGTTAAGTCCGCAGCACATAACCTTTGTTGCAACTGATGCTCATAAACTGGTAAGATACCGTCGACTGGATACAAAATCTGAGGCTCCTGCTACGTTTATCCTGCCAAAGAAAGCCTTGACACTTTTAAAGGCCTCGCTTCCTTCTGATGATGTGAGTGTTGCAGTTGAATACAATAATACGAGTGCATTTTTCAGATTTGGCAATATTAATCTTATTTGCAGGCTGATCGATGAACGTTATCCTGATTATGAAGCAGTTATTCCAACCAATAACCCGAATAAACTAATTATTGACAGAGCCCTATTCCTGAACTGTCTGCGTCGTGTGGTAATTTTCGCAAATAAAACCACGCATCAGGTACGATTAAAAATTTCAGGCAGCGAGTTGAATATTTCATCTGAAGACATCGATTTTGCTAATGAGGCACATGAACGCCTTTCCTGTCATTATGAAGGGGAGGATATGGAAATTGGTTTTAATGCTAAATTCCTGATAGAAATGCTCAATAATCTTGGCGGTGAAGAAGTGCTTCTTGAAATGAGCAGCCCTAATCGTGCCGGATTACTGATGCCGCAAACTCATGATGAGCAGGAAGAAGTCCTGATGCTGGTGATGCCCGTGATGCTGAACAATTATGCATAGAATTCTGAACAGTTTGATGTAAATACTTGCATCCCTTTAATGTTTTAGCCTGATGGCCTGGTTCTTGAATCAGGCTATTTTGTTATAAAGCCAGTTTGGCTTGATTGTAAACTAAAACATTGAATCATGAAAACATTAAATCAATTAAGCAAAAGTCAATTTTCTGCTCTCTTCACCGGACTTCTTGTAGCCACAATTGTATTAGGATCCTGCAGTAAGGATAATAATGAAGTGATTATTGAAGGAAGAGCAAAGATTATGATTGTTAATGCAGCCTCCGGTTCACAGGCTCAGGATTTTTATCTCGATAATTCGAAGGTCAATACTGAAGCTGTGGCCTATTCTCAAAGTTCAACTTACATTTCAACCGATGCAGGTAATAGTAGAAAGGCTGAATTTAAGAATAATGGCAATGCAAGTGTAAATTTTACCGGGTATGTTGACTTGGCTGCAAATCAAAATTACACCTTCTTTTACACAGGAAAAGCAGATGGGTCCGGAAACAGTAGTGCAGTATTTAAGGACGAGCAGGCCAGTCCTTCCCCAAATAAGGCCAAGCTTAGATTTGTAAATCTGGCTGAGGGTTTGGCTAGTGCTAATTTAATGATCACAGGCGGATTGGTGTTCGCATCAAATGTCGCTTTCGGAACAGCCTCAAGTTTCTCTGAAGTTAATCCTGGTACATTTGCTTTGCAAACCGTTTTATCTGGCAGTGCCTCAACTTCTGCCAATTTGGGCAGTTTTACTCTGGAGGCAGGGAAAATTTATACAATTTATACCAGCGGGTCTTTAACAGGAAGCGCAGATGCAGCCATATCAGCAAAACTGTTAACCCATAATTAATCATGCTTATGCAATTAAAATAGAAAACTCAGGGCCTTTACCCTGAGTTTTCTATTTTTGTAAAAAAATACAGATATACATTGGAAATTATTCAACAGCTTATTGATTTCATACTTCACATCGATAAGCATTTAATAGAGATCGTTCAGGATTATCAAACCTGGACCTACCTGATACTTTTTCTCATCATTTTTGCCGAAACAGGTTTTGTTGTCACTCCATTTTTACCGGGGGATTCCCTCTTATTTGCTGCCGGAGCGATCATTGCTAAACCAGAAAGCGGATTGAATATATTCCTGATGTGTTTTCTGCTGATTATTGCTGCAATTCTTGGCGACCTGGTTAACTACCATATTGGAAATTATATTGGTCCGAAAGCTTTTAGCGGAAAAATTAAATTTCTTAAAAAAGAATATCTTGAGAAGACACAGGCATTTTATGAGAAACATGGAGGCAAGACCATTATTTATGCCCGATTTATACCTATTATCAGGACTTTTGCTCCCTTTGTGGCAGGAATTGGCACCATGAGTTATCTCAAATTTGCTACCTATAATATTACAGGTGGAGTTTTGTGGGTTACATCTTTTCTTTTCATTGGTTATTTCTTTGGCGGATTACCGGTTATAAAAGACAATTTCACCTATGTCATTTTCGGAATCATAATTCTGTCTGTTTTGCCCCCTGTGATCGAGTTAATTCGGGAAAAGCAAAAAAACAAAGTCTGAATTAGCATTATTTTTTCTTCAGGTTTAGAAATGCCTCTATTGGGTATATTCTTTATTATTCCATTTAAATCATCTTAATACTTAAATATCTTGGAAATCATCAGCACCATTCTCGACTATATATTACACATTGATAAACACCTGGTAAAGATTGTAAGCGATTACCGCACCTGGACCTATCTCATAATTTTCATGATCATTTTTGCAGAAACCGGTTTTGTAGTAACACCCTTTCTGCCCGGAGATTCTCTGCTGTTTGCTGTAGGAGCACTTATTGCAAAGGGAGATACAGGCCTGAATATTTACACTATGGGTCTGCTCTTAATTGTAGCCGCAATTACCGGAAATACCATTAATTATACCTTAGGGAATTTTCTTGGACCTAAAGTCTTTAAGCCCGGCAACAGGATACTTAAGCTGGAGTATTATGAAAAGACAAAGGATTATTTCAACAAGAAAGGCGGTAATATGTTGATATTCAGTAGGTTTATGCCTGTTTTCAGGACTCTCGCCCCTTTTGTGGCCGGAGTAGGGAAAATGAAATTTGGACCCTTTACCTATTATAATGTTGTAGGCGGGGTACTTTGGATCGTCAGTTTCCTTGGAATTGGATTTATCTTTGGGAATATCCCCATCATCAAGGATAATTTTACCTATGTCATGCTGGTTATCATTGTTCTGACTATTTTACCGGCAGTTATTGCTGCTTTTAAGGCTAAGAATAGCATAGAAGGAGGTGAAATTTAGTTTTCAGATCTGCCAATGATCCGGCCCTGACCGAATAGTTCTTCTGTTTGTTCAGCATTCAGCTTTTCTTCTTTACTGATTTCAATCTCTGCAAAGTTTCTGAGTTTAGGTTGACCGGCATCTACCCATGCAGAGAACCAGAAACTTCCTGTCATCAGGACAGATGCACGCATCTGATTTTCTACCATCCCCTTTAGTGCGGTATGATAGGCTCTGGAGTATTCTTTTGAATACTGTCTTTCTATTCTGTTATTACGCTCACTGAATGAAAATTTACGGTCAGATGCCATGCTTTTATTGATTCTGGCCTCGATCATTAAGGTTGAATCGAGATAACTATGGCTATTTCTCACGATTTTCCAGGCTTCTTTCAGTGGATTTTCCAGGTATTTGGCAGGGCCTGTAATAAAATCGTATTCAGCTGAGAACAGCTCAGGTAGCCGGCTTTCCCAGAAGCCGTGAATTCCTGTCTGTCCGCTTAATTGCCCATTATAATTTTCGGTCGTATGAAGCGGAACATGAGCATCCGAAACATAATGCCCCAAATCTGCCGAGAGTCGCAAAATCCGGATGGAATCACGTTCTCTGAAAGCCTTTACCAGGGAATAATAGGTTCTTTCAATTTGCCAGGGAACAATACCGTTTTCAATCAGTAAACTGCCGGTAAATTTTGCTTCAGCATCCACCCATTTCTCTGGTATACTGTCGAACGGATTTTTACCATAGCGGTCAGCATCAATAAAATGTCGCGGAGCTTCTGCAGTGTCTGAATAGCGGCGTTTGTCGGCATCCACTGCATGTTCTTTGATGTATAGGATGTTGTTTTTATAAAATCGGATCATATCACCCGGCAGTATAAATACAGCCATTCGGTTGATGTTCTGGTGTGCAAAAAATCCCCATGAGGAACAGGTTATCCACACCATGAGGCTCATAAGTATAAAGAGAGTTTTCTTCATCTCGGATGGATGATGTGTTGGCAGGCTAATTTGAGCTATTTATTTATTGAGGTTTGGATCAATTTATTAAACGGTCAGATTGTTGATTAAACGGCTTTTAATTAGTAAAATGACCTGATTCACGCATTTTTATCAAAATTTTTATTCAGCGAATCAGAAATTCTTCTTTTTTTTATTTATGCTTTGTATTTTGAAAAAATCGGCATATATTTGCAGTCCTTAAAAGAAGGACGGAATAATAAGCTTAAGAAATGGCAAATCATAAATCATCGATAAAAAGAATCAGATCAAACGCAGCTAAGCGTTTACGTAATCGCTATCAGGCGAAAACAACCAGATCCGCAATCAAAAGATTACGTACAACTACTGACAAATCTGAAGCAACTCCGCTTCTGAGTAAAGTGATCTCAATGCTTGATCGTTTGGCTAAAAAGAACATCATCCACAAGAACAAAGCTTCTAATAATAAATCTAAGCTGACAAAATTTGTTAACGGATTAAAATAGTCTTTGCAGATATTTGAAAAGGGGTACCGTTTAATCAGTACCCCTTTTTTGTTTTATGCGGTTTCCATAAATTTAATTATGGAAAGCTATGATCATAAAATAAGCATCAAAGCCTGGGCAGAGGAAGACCGTCCGAGGGAGAAACTTTCAAGTCAGGGGCGACGGAGCTTGAGTGATGCAGAGCTTATTGCAATTTTGATTGGGTCAGGTAATGTGAATGAAAGTGCAGTAGAGCTTAGTAAACGAATTCTTTACTCCTGTGACTACGATCTGAACCGGCTAGCCCGTCTGGGTATTGCCGACCTTTCAAGATTTAAAGGGATTGGAGAAGCTAAAGCCATAACCATCATTGCTGCCCTGGAGCTTGGCCGCCGCCGGAAAGATACGGTAAGTACACAACTGGTTCAGGTTAATACCAGCATAGATGTTTATGAATCCATTGCATCTCAATATAAAGATCTGAATCATGAAGAGTTCTGGATTCTGCTATTGAATCGTGCAAACAAAATCACATCGAGACATTTGGTTAGTAAAGGCGGTCAGGCCGGAACGATAGCCGATCCCAAAATCATTTTTAATATTGCGCTGGAGAATCATGCTGCTTCAATTATTCTGACCCATAATCACCCCTCAGGGAATCTGAAACCCAGTCAGGCAGACCTCGAACTGACCCGCAAATTAAAGTCGGCAGGGAAGTTTTTGGATATCCCCGTCCTTGATCACCTGATCATTACCGATCATGGTTTTCTTAGTTTTGCCGATGAAGGTTTACTGGACTGATTTAATCTGAGGTCTAACATCAGACATCAGACCTCAGACATCATACATCTGAATTCTCATATCTCAATTCTCATATCTCTTGCTATCTTTGACCTTTATTTTTTAGAACATGAAGATTTCTTATAAGTGGCTGCAGCAATTCATTCAAACCAGTAAAACCCCGGAAGAATTATCCCTTATTTTAACCAATATCGGTTTGGAGGTGGAGAGTCTGGAGAAGGTTCAGACCATTCCCGGTGGACTGGAAGGTTTGGTGATTGGTTATGTTAAGGAATGTGCACAGCATCCCAATGCAGACCGGCTTAAAGTAACCAGGGTAGATGTTGGTCTGGGAGAGGATCTTCAGATTGTTTGCGGTGCAAGTAATGTGGCTGCAGGACAAAAAGTAGTCGTGGCAACGGTAAATACAACAGTTTACCCGACTTCAGGTGAGCCCTTTAAAATCAATAAATCAAAAATCAGGGGAGAGGTTTCAGAGGGTATGATCTGTGCCGAGGATGAAATTGGTTTGGGCCATGACCATGATGGTATTATGGAACTGAATGCTGAGGCAATCATAGGTTCGGCAGCAAAAGATTATTTCAATCTTCAGGATGATTTTGTATTTGAGATTGGATTAACTCCGAACAGAGCCGATGCGGCCTCTCATTTAGGTGTTGCACGTGATCTTGCGGCCTATCTCAAAATTTCGGTCAGCATGCCTGATTTATCAGGATTTAAAGTGCAGAATCAGGACCTGAATATTCCAGTTATTGTTGAAGATCAGGATGCCTGTCCGCGTTATTCAGCATTAAGCATCAGTGGAATAAGCATCAAAGAATCACCCGATTGGCTGAAAGATAAGCTGAATGCTATTGGCGTTCGTCCTATAAATAATGTGGTTGACGTGACCAATTTCGTGCTTCATGAACTCGGGCAGCCCCTGCATGCTTTTGATGCGGACGCAATTAGTGGGAATAAGGTTTTGGTTAAGAAATTAAAAGAAGGAACCGTATTTCGGACACTGGATGATGTTGAGCGCAAATTATCTGCAGATGATCTGATGATTTGTAATGCTGATGAACCCATGTGTATCGCTGGAGTTTTTGGTGGAATATCCTCAGGGGTAAAGCAATCTACCACTAAAATTTTCCTGGAAAGTGCCTGGTTCAACCCGGTTTCGGTAAGGAAAACGTCCAAACGACATGGATTAAAGACAGATGCTTCCTTCAGGTTTGAGCGTGGGACGGATCCGGATATGACAGTCACAGCACTTAAACGTGCTGCTATTCTGATTCAGGAACTGGCTGGTGGACAAATATCTTCAGAGCTTTCTGATATTTATCCATCTCCGGCAAAGCCATTCTCTGTAGAGATATCTTATAGGAATGTAAACCGCCTGATAGGAAAAACTATACCTGCTGATGAGATACGTGCTACTTTGTTGGGTTTAGGGATTAAAATCAGTTCAGAGGATTCCGATGGAATGAAGCTTGAAGTTCCTGCTTATAAAGTTGACGTGACCCGCGAGGTTGATATTATCGAGGAGATACTGAGGATTCATGGATACGATAATGTTGCGATTCCATCACAGATCCGTGCTTCCCTGAATACAACAGTGAAACCTGATAAGGAGGTTTTGCAAAATCAGATTGCCGACCTCTTGTCTGCAAATGGATTTTTCGAAATACTCAGCAATTCACTCACTAAATTGAGCTATTCAGCTGATCCGGAAAGGGCTGTCAGAATTTTGAATCCGTTGAGCAGTGATCTGGATGTGATGCGTCAGAGCCTCCTGTTTTCTGGACTTGAAGCCATAGCCTATAACCAGAACAGAAGAAATTCTGATCTCAAATTTTATGAGTTTGGTAAAGTTTATAATCTTTCTCAGGATGCATACAAAGAAAATCAGCGTCTTTCTGTTTTTCTCTGCGGTTCAGTAGATGCTGAAAGCTGGAATTCAAAATCACTTAAAACAGATTTTTATAATTTGAAGTCGGTGGTAGATCTGATTATTGGCAGATTAAATATCAAAGGAATAACCACAGCAGAAACTAATAATCCCGAACTTTCATCTGGTATCTCTTATCGTATTGGCGAAAAAAGTATTGTTGATTTTGGTATAGTTTCTAAAAGTTCATTAAAAAAACTGGACCTTGGTTCAGAGGTGTTTTATGCCGGTTTTGATTGGGATTTGATTGTACGTTCAGTCAGAAACAATAAAATAAGCTATGTTGAAGTTTCGAAATTCCCTTCAGTCAGGAGGGATTTGTCTATGTTGCTCAATAAGGAAATTAGCTTTGAGCAATTAAAACAAATAGCTCATAAGACTGAAAGGGGGCTTTTGAAAGAAGTGAATGTATTTGATGTTTACATGGGGGATAAACTCCCTGAAGGTAAAAAGTCCTATGCACTTAGCTTCCTGCTTCAGGATGAAGAAAAAACATTAACCGACAAGCAAATTGACGCAATCATGCAAAAATTAATCCTTAATTTCGAGAAGCAGGCAGGAGCGGAGATAAGGAAATAGGGTAGAGGTTAAAGCTAAAAGCTTTGATTTGTTAGAAATCGTCTGTAAAGTTGCTATGGCGATTGTTTTTATGTGAAGAAGGACTTAATCCTGAGTGGAGCGAAGAAACTTAGCAATAGGAGAGTAATATTTGATATTTTATAATTGAGAAATTTCCATTGCTTGGTTTTTTTTCATTTTTTATTCAGTCCTGGTGCGTGATTTTACAGTTTTAGTTTTTTTATCACTTATAACCTAAAACTTACAACTTATAACTTAATACTCAAATGACGGTTACAGATCAGCTTAGTAAGGTAATTGATAAAACCAGCAGGTTAATAGATCTTT
>CAZTRY010000071.1:0-18152 GCA_964616525.1 uncultured Sphingobacterium sp.
AATTGCTTTTACTGTACGTTTCACATTGATTGCAGAAACTTTTTCAACAAACTCTGCATTGGATGAATTTCTCTGAGAAATTACAGTGGTTTCATCATCTACCGCCGGCCTGATTTTGGTTAACAGGGAGGTGAGATTACCCATTTCAACATGATCGCAGGCACCTTTAACCGCGCCACATTTAGTATGGCCCAATACAACAATGATCTTCGAACCTGCTACCTTACATCCAAATTCCATGCTTCCAAGGATGTCTTCATTCAGGATATTACCTGCAATCCGAACACTGAATACGTCTCCCAGACCCTGATCAAAAATCAGTTCTGCAGATGTCCTTGAATCGATGCAGCTCAAAATAACTGCGAATGGGTGCTGCCCATCTGAGGTTTCATTGGCCTGTTGTAATAGATTCCTGTTTACTTTGAGGTTATTTACAAAGCGCTTATTACCTTCTATCAATAGCTCCATTGCCTGAGCCGGCGAAATGGCTTGCTGTAATTCTTTAGTTAATGTTTTCATATTTTTTAGCTTAGTATTTGTGGTTCTATAAAATTGACTGTTTCTACCTGTATATTTTTGGTTTTTGCATTTGTCCGAAAGTTAACGATCAGCTCAATAACATCATGTGCTATGGATTTAGATCGTGTACAATCAATGATCACTTTTGAGTTTTCAGGAATTTCATCCAGGGCTTTCAACACACTCGCCTTATTAAAAAAGGATACTTCTTCTGCAAGTTCCATGTGGTATACCTGAATCCCTTCTGCTTTATTAAGGCTCGTCTTGAGGTGATGAGAATTCCGGTAACTGTGTTTTAAGGTATAGAATATACCAAATAGCATTCCTATCGTAATTCCCATAAGCAGATCAGTTAACAGAATTGCTATTATCGTTGCCATGAACGGTACAAATTGTTCCCAGCCTAAGCGGTACATCTGCTTGAATAGTTCGGGTTTAGCAAGCTTATATCCTACCATAATTAATATAGCTGCGAGACTGGCAAGCGGTATCATATTTAATAAACCTGCAATGGTTAGCGCACTAATCAGAAGAAAAACACCATGCAGAATTGCTGACATTTTTGTTTTTCCACCAAAAGAGATATTTGCAGAACTACGTACGATTACCTGTGTAATCGGTAAGCCCCCAATTAATCCGGATACGATGTTTCCCAATCCCTGAGCTTTTAACTCTCTGTTTGTAGGTGTTACCCGTTTATCAGGATCCAGTTTATCAGTAGCTTCAACACAAAGCAGGGTTTCAAGACTTGCCACAATTGCTAATACCACCGCTATTTTGTATACCTCAGGATTATTGAGCTGTGTGAAATCAGGCAATGTAAATTGCGTAAAGAACTCTGCAAGGTTTTGAGCTACAGGAAGTTGTACTACCTGATCACTTGCCAGGCTAAAGTTCAACATTCCATTTTGAAACATGTAATTCATCACAATACCCAGAAACACTACAACAATTGGCCCCTGAATTAACTGGAAGATCTTATGTTTTTTTGTTAGAACTGTATCCCATAAGATCAGAATCGCGATAGAAATAACAGCTATTAATACCGCCCCTGGTGTCACCAGGTCAAAAGCTTTGCTGATAGCAGAGAAAGTATTCTCCCCATCCGCCTGCAAAAAAGCATCATCACCTTCAGCATCCTTGTCATATCCCAGGGCATGTGGTATTTGTTTAAGAATGATTAGTAAACCAATACCGGTAAGCATTCCCTTGATGACAGAAGTAGGAAAGAAATAAGCAATGAAACCTGCTTTTGCAAATCCCATGGCTAATTGAATGATCCCTGCAATCACTACCGAGAGGAGAAAGGCAGGCCATGATCCCAGTGCAGCTATCGAAGTAAGTACGATTACAGCCAACCCGGCGGCCGGACCACTAACTCCCAGTGGCGATCCGCTTGCTATTCCAACAATAATTCCACCTACTATACCGGCAATTATACCAGAAAAGAGCGGTGCTCCTGATGCAAGTGCAATACCGAGACAAAGCGGCACTGCAACAAAAAATACGACTATGCTGGCAGGCAGGTCGTTTTTAATTTCTTTAAACATGTTTTTCGATTCCATTTTTAAATCTTTTGTTTAGTTTAACGATACGAAGATAGCATCAATATTTTAAATGATAGTATTACTATCTCATTTAATTGTAAAACTTTTATCTATTTTTGCAAAGCAGAAATAAATGAAAGCAATTTGTGTTTAAGATTTACAGATCAGAGCGATGGAATTACAGCTTCAAATTAAGATGAATGAAAAACTGTTTGTTCGTAATCCCGAACAGACAGAACTTGGAAGAAAGATAATTCAGTTCAGTATTCAGCTTATCCAGGAAAATGGTTTTGAATCCTTTACTTTCAAGAAGCTTGCAGAAGAGATTGGTTCTACAGAAGCAGGTATTTACAGATATTTTGAAAATAAACATCGTTTACTTATTTATCTGACAGCATGGTACTGGAGCTGGCTTGAGTTTCGTGTTACTTTTCATCTAAATAATATTTCTGACCCTACTATAAAATTGAAGAAGCTGATTCAGCTTCTTGCAGCCAATGTTGTTGATGATGACAGCACAATGTATGTTAATGAGAGCCTTTTACATCAGATAGTCATCGCTGAAGGCTCAAAAGCATACCTTACTAAACATGTATCTGAGGATAACAAAGACCGACTATTCAAGCCTTATAAAGATCTTTGCTCTTTAATTGCCGGAATTATACTGGAATATAATTCTGATTACACTCATCCCCGTTCACTTGCGAGTACGATTATTGAGATAGCACATTTGCAGGTATTTTTCATGCACAACCTGCCCTCACTAACAGATTATGGGGAGAGCAAGAACGAGCAGCTGGTGGTTGAATATATTGAAGATCTTGTCTTCAGCAGCATCCGGCATCATCGCAGAACTGATTAATTCAATAAAATCAGGTCATTTGTCATTATCAGCATTAAGCCAGACAATATTTAGTTCGGCTTGATGCTCCTGCCCCAGTATGTTTCGGTAAAGTTCTGGTCTTCTGGCCCTGGTATAACGGTAGCCTCCGGCTTGTTTAAGCTTTTCCGGTATCAGCGTTGTGCTGGCCAGGGAGTCTTCAAAGGTCCGGCATTCAGCCACAATATCCCCAAATGGGTCGATAATCATTGAACATCCGTTTTTTAACTGATCGTCATCCATGCCAATAGGGTTTGAGAAAACGGCATAGATTCCATTGTCATAGGCTCTGGAAGGCAGCCATTTCATTAGCCATTCCCTGCCTTTCATGCCATCAAATTCAAGACGAAGGGAGGTTGGATCATTTTCCCGGTTGAGCCATAATTTAGGATCCACAAAACCTGCACCTGGTCGGCTAGAGGGAGTGCACATGGTTACATGAGGCATAAAGATGATATTGGCACCGAGTAATACTGTTGCCCTTACATTCTCAATTACATTATTATCATAACAGATCAAGATTCCACATTTCCATCCGTGCAGGTCAAATATGGTATAGCTGTTACCCGGACTTAAATGCGGATTGATAAAGGGGTGTAATTTTCTATGTTTTGCTACAAGACCACTTTTATCAACACAGACATAGGCTTTGAATAAGTTCCCTTCTTTATCCTTCTCAAAAAGGCCGGCCAGAATTGCAATATCATATTTTTCTGCAATCTCTGTCAAGCGAATTATGCTTGGCCCATCGGGAATGAGTTCAGCCAGATCAAGCATTTGTTCTTTCGAAAGGTTCCTGGCAAAAGTATAGCCGGTAATTGAGCATTCGTGAAAGGCAATTACTTTTGAGCCCGCTTGGGCGGCCTCCTTGGCCAGATTTTCAATCACTGATAGATTGTAGACTTTATCAGCACTTTTATTTTCAAATTGGGCAGTTGCTATTTTTAATTTTTCCATTTTAACAAGCTATTAATTACATTTCCTCTGCCGGTTCAATCGCCACCTTTCTTTGTAAGAACCTAATCATTTTACGATATCGGTATAAAAGGCAGTAATTTAAAGTTGTCCAAATAGACAGCATTGTAATCAGATTAAAATTACTCAGCGACAATTGCCTGTAGGTAATATTATACTTCAGAAGGAGGAACAATAAAGCAAAACCGAATGCCGGAAGAAAAGCAGCAAGGGCATATTTTCTGGTACCAGAATAGAGAATCATACCGGTTAAGATAAGAAAAGACCAGATTCCAGTAATTATATAAAATTGAAAATCAGTTAGCCTCCAATAGCTTTCTATAGTGTTGCTTTTAGAGAAAATAAACCATAAAGAGAACAATAGAACCGGCAAAAAGCATATCATTACCTGATTTTTAAGGTCTTTAAAGGTCCTGAGCCCGATAACAAGTATGACAAAATTGAAGCAAGTCAGAATGAATATCAGCGGAATATATAACAGTGTGGCAGAAATCAGGTAGTAAAGAGCAAGAGGTAAAGGAGTATTTAAATTTCCACCTTCCGAAATATAGAAAGCCGATAATACAATTAAAGAAAAAGCTGACAAAAGCATGATATGATACTTAATCAGCCTGATTGTTTTATTCATAGCTTTCGGAATTTATACAGTGCAATATAAATCATTTATAGACCTAATTGCTTTTGAATGATCAGGTTTTTGAACTGATCATTCCTGAACAATTCAAAAATTTGTCCGGGGATAATATATATTTCGTTATTTCGTACATCATAAATTACTATAATGAAGATCAGTTATAAACCTTTTGAACTCAATCTAAAGCACCCTTTCACTATCGCAAAATTTTCACGCACCTCTACTCCAATCATGCTGATGGAGATAAGTCATGAAGGCTATATTGGTTATGGAGAAGCATCAATGGTCCCTTACATGGGCGAGAATATTGAAACTGCAAGTGCATTCATGTCAAAAGTTGATCTTTCCTGGCTTAAGGCTCCATTCAATTTTGATGAACTTATTGAGTACCTGGATAGCATTGCTCCCGGAAATCCCAATATTAAAGCGGCTATTGATATTGCATTGCAGGATTTGCGGGGTAAGATTGAGCAAAAGGCCTGTTATAAATATTTTAATATTGACCCGGCTAAAATGCCCCCAACGTCTTATACCCTTGGGATTGACACCCCTGAGGTTTTGCTTCAAAAGATAAAAGAAGGGGAAAACTGCCACATTATTAAAGTAAAACTGGGAAGAGATAATGATAAAGAACTGATCAATACCATACGTTCTGCAACTGATAAACCATTATATGTAGACGCCAATCAGGGATGGAAAGACAGGCAGCAGGGACTGGATATGGTCTTATGGCTGCATGAACAGGGTGTGGTACTGATTGAACAGCCTATGGCCAAAGATGATCCGGATTCCAATGCCTGGATCACCGAAAGAAGTCCGGTTGCAATTGTAGGTGATGAATCTGTACAACGATTTGCGGATGTTGAAAAGGCCAAAGGGGTTTACCATGGTATCAATATGAAGCTGATGAAAAGTGCGGGTATGCACGAAGGTTATCGCATGATCATGAAAGCAAAAGAGCTGGGATTGAAAACCATGATAGGTTGTATGAGCGAGACAAGCTGTGCTACACTTGCTGCTGCTGCTCTGGCCCCTTTGTGCGACTGGGCAGATCTCGACGGACCATTCTTAACGAGCAATAATCCCTACAGAGACCCTGAATTTAAAGATGGGAAATGGGTCTTAACCGATGCCCCGGGATTGGGACTGATCAAGTCTTGAGTTTTCCCGGTTTATTTCTGAGTTTTCCTGGTCAGACTCCTGACACTCTTAACCAGTCTGAATTTAAGATAAATCAGCATGGCAAGGGGTGGTATTCCGGCAAATACATAAAGATAGAATGAGTTTTTTACAGCCCAGGCAATACACATTACCAGAACAATGATAGCCACATTCAGAAAAATGTTTAATAAGACTTTTTTTAGCATATCAAATTAATATACCTGCATATCTGGCTCGTATTCTGCTTTCCAGGCCAGAATGCCACCTTTTAGGTTATAAAGGTTAGTATATCCCAATTGCTGTTCAAGTTGATTCAAAGCTGCAGCACTTCTTGCACCGCTGCGGCATTGGATGATAACAGGTTTATCCTTACTGATCTTTGAAGCCTCGAGAATAACACCCGCTAGCGGTATATTCAAACCATTCAGATTGGACATTTTATATTCAAAAGTCTCGCGAACATCGATTAATTGAAAATCTTCTTTCTTGTCGATTTTTTCCTTTAGCTCCTGTACAGTGATTTCTTTCATATCGCTTTAATATATAGTGTAAAGGTACGATTTTCTTAAATATTAATGATAATACAATCTTGGTTAATCGGTTGTTTTATAGCCGGAGTTCTGTAACAAATTGACCTTCCGGACGTCTTATTATATAATGAAAAAGCTAACTGATTTCTTTTGGTTCTGTTCCGGAGCACATAAAGACACCCTTCTGAAGTATCCTACCGAGCATAATAAATACGTTGGCATAGGCGCTACTATATTTTTTACAGCTCTGTTCGCTTCGCTTTCCGGAGGATATGCGATGTATTTCGTTTTTGCCGGAGCTGAAACGGCAGTTCCCTTTGCTTTCCTCTTTGGGATAATATGGGGACTTGCTATTTTCAACATGGACCGTTATATAGTTTCCAGTATCAGTAAAAGCGGGACAACCTGGCACCAGATATTACAGGCTACTCCCAGAATACTTCTTGCGATAATGATTGGAATCGTGATCTCCAGGCCTCTGGAGCTCAAAATATTTGATAAGGAGATCCGCCAGCAGTTAAAAACAAGTTACCTGAACCTTCAGCGTGCCAGAATAGATACTCTAAATCGCACTTTCGACCTGAAATATTCGCAGGAACTGCAGAAAACTTCGAATTTTAAAACCGAAAAAGATTCTTTGGAAAAGGATATTAAACGTTCCAGATATATTCTGAACCAGGAAGTTTTTGGGGATAAAACGAATCAGACATCCGGAATTACCGGTTATGGTACCTATGCCAAACAAAAGGAATCGATTGTAATACAAAAAGAATTAAGGCTGGAACTTCTTCGTAAAGAACTTGCATCGATGGATACCTTCTTTAGCAAGCGGAAGGAGCTTGAAGGGCTGGCACAACAAAGAATGTTCAGTAGCAAACAGCTCGATAGTCTGGCTAATGTTGCCGGTTTTGCCGACAGGAACAGGGCTTTGGGACAGCTTAGTTATAAAGAAGATGGCAGCCGAGATATGGATAATTACCTTGCTATTTCCTTCATTGCATTTCTGTTTATCCTTTTTGAATGTTTGCCGGTCTTCGTGAAACTGATGAGCAATAAAGGCCCTTATGACGTGGCAATACAAAATACTGATGATACGGCTATTCATCATTCGGATAAAACCAAAGATCTGGATATATCTCTGATAGATGGTGTTCACGATACCAGGGTCAGCACCGGGATAAACCGGGAGAAGAAAGCAATAGAAAGTGGTTTTGAAACTGATTCAGGAGTATAGACCTTCCGATAATTTACAGGACTTGTTATTGCAATACTATTTTTTATACCTTCACAGCAACCAATTATTATACAATGCGGACAATACTTCTGTTCCTGTTATTTTTGAATGCACTGACTTTATCAGCCCAAAAACCAGTTCAATATAAAATTTCATTCCCAAATGCTGTTCATCATGAAGCTGAGGTAGAGTTATTGATTCCGGATGTTCCTGCAGGTGCTTTGACCTTTCGTATGAGCAGGTCTTCACCCGGAAGATATGCAACTCATGAATTCGGTAAAAATATTTACGATGTAAAGGCATTCAATGGAAGTGGAACTGTTCTGGAAGTACAGCAGACTAAAGGAGATGTTTATCAGGTTGAAAAACATGATGGAACTGTTAAAATAACATATACAATTTTCGGTAATTGGGTTGATGGTACGTACATGGCAATTGATGAAACCCATGCCCATCTCAATATTCCTGCAGCCTTCATGTGGATTCCTGCATTGAAAGACAGGCCTATCCAGATCAAGTTTAATGATTTGAACAGATATAAGTGGAAAGTAGCCACACAATTAAAATCCACAGAAAATACGGACACTTTTACGGCCCCAGATCTGAACTATTTTATGGATAGTCCGGTTGAGCTCTCCAATCATCATTTAATAAGCTGGAAAGACCGAAATACAGATAATACCGAACAGGTCATCCGGCTTAGTTCACATAGTCCTGATAATAAAGAAGTTGTATCCGCCTATGCGAAAATGGTTGAGCGTATGGTTAAGGAATCCAGGGCTGTCTTTGGGGAACTGCCAAAATTTGATCATGGGGTTTATACTTTTTTACAGGATGTGAATACCGGAAATGCAGGAGATGGAATGGAGCACAGAAATTCAACCATAATCACTGATACACAAGCGGGAATCGCCGGGAATGAGGTCGATCTGCTGGGTACATTTTCTCATGAGTTCTTTCACGCCTGGAATGTTGAACGGATCCGTCCGAAGACATTGGAGCCATTCGATTTTTCTCATGCCAATATGAGCAGTGAGCTATGGTTCGCTGAGGGTTTTACTCAATATTATGGTAATCTGATATTAAAAAGGGCAGGTTTTCTAACTGAAAAAGAGTATCAGGGCGTTCTATCTGGTATTCTGAATGGTGTACTCAATTCACCTGGCGCCGCGAGTTTCTCTGCAACTCAAATGAGCCGGCGGGCGGTTTTTGTGGATGCCGGTGTTTCTGTCGACAGAAATAATTATGCAAATACCTTCACTTCTTATTATACATACGGGGCATTTATAGCCATGGGACTTGATCTGCGCCTGAGATCAGAATTCAATTTAACACTTGATGATTACATGCAGGCACTCTGGAAAAGCCATGGTAAGCCTGAAATTCCTTATACTATCCCGGATCTGCAAAATGTGCTCGCCAATTTGACAAATGCGGCTTTTGCTGAAGATTTTTTCCGCAGGTATATTCATGGTACAGATAAGAATGATTATGTAAAGCTTTTGGCAAATGCCGGATTGGAACTTCGAAAAGCTAATCCCGGTATGGCAAGTATCGGAAACCTCAGATTAAATGTTAATCCTGCAGATGGCAGATACCGGGTTTCTTCTGCAACATTGAAAGGAACAGCAGCCTATGAAGCAGGGATTGAGATGGGTGATTATATTTTGAAAATCGGGGATCAAAAACTGTCCGATTCAGTTAAGTTGAATGATATTCTCAGAAAATATAAACCCGGGCAAAGTATCCCAATTGTATTTGAAAGTAAGGGTCAGGTGAAAAGTTCAATTGCAAACCTTAAAGAAAGCGAAACCCTTGAGCTGGTAGAAATGACTAATAACAGCCGAAAGCAAATCGATTTTAGAAATAACTGGCTATCATCAAAAATTAAATAGAAATCAACAATAATCAGGCGACGACCTGTTCTTCCAATGTTGAATAAATGACTATGAAAAAACAACTATCAGGCTTTATTGCCATTTTATTTCTGACAGCATGTGCAGTTCAGAAACCGGAGCAGATCATTAAGGAGGCGGATGTAGCCAGATTGATAAAAACTCTTTCCTCCGATGAAATGGAAGGCAGGGGTACTTTTACACCCGGCATTGACAAGGCTGCAAAATTTATAGAAAATGAATTTAAACAGATTGGTCTTAAACCGCTTGAAGGAGATAATGATTTCAGACAGGATTTTACAGTAAAGAGAATCAAGCCTGAAACTATTCAGGCTACGGTAAACGGAAAAACAATTGATCAGCAAAATGTACTTCTAATTTCAGATCTGCCTTCTTCAGGCTTTGATCAAAGCTCCGGGAACAAGGTTATACTTATTGCATCCGGAGATCAGTTCATTCAGAAATACAGGGAAATAACAGCAATGAAATCACCGGTTCTGGTACTGGTTGATAATCAACATGCTCAGATGTTTAAACGCCTTAAGGATAATAGCAGCCGCGGGCGTATTGTTGAAAAGCAAAATCAAACGGCAGCCGCAGTATTCATCCTTGGGGAATCGGATGCAGCTTCGTATAAGGTTAGTTTCAGCAATAAGATTGAAGAACTTCCATTGTTTAACGTAGCGGGGATGCTACCGGGCAAATCTAAAGCAAAAGAACTGGTTTTAATTTCAGCACATTATGATCATTTGGGTATAGTTAAGGAAGTTGATGGTGATGCCATTGCAAACGGTGCAGATGATGATGCATCCGGAACTACTGCTGTAATTTCACTCGCCAAATACTATAAGAAACTGAACAATAATGAACGGACTATGATATTCGTTGCCTTTACGGCAGAAGAAGTTGGAGGTTTCGGTGCCCGTCATTTCTCTTCACTCTTAAATCCGGATGATGTTGTTGCGATGTTCAACATCGAAATGATCGGTAAGGAATCCAAATTCGGAAAAAATGCAGCCTTTATTACAGGCTATGAAAGGTCTGATTTTGGGGAGATTCTTCAGAAAAACCTCAGCGGAACCGATTTTAAGTTTCATCCCGATCCTTATCCAACGCAGAATCTATTTTACCGCAGTGATAATGCAACACTTGCAGCTTTGGGAGTACCGGCACATACGATATCAACCGACCAGATCGATACAGATAAATATTATCACACTGTGAATGATGAATTTGAAACACTGGAGGTGGCAAATATTCATGCAACAATTAAGGCGATTGCATTGAGTGCAAGGAGCATTGTAGCCGGAACAGACACGCCGAAGAGGATACCGAAATTAAATGGGAGACCGTAATTTTTTGGGTATCAGAGGTCTTTCCTCATCACATAATCGTTAAGCACAAAATTATGGTATGCGATATCTACAGTCCGGTAGATATCAAATCCAGCCTTTTTGTAAAATCCCGATGCTGGATTGCCCCTGTTGACATTTAACTCAAGGATCTTTCCACCCTGTTCTCTGGCAAAATCTGAAACATGTTCGATTAGTTTTTTGCCTGTTCCGCTGCCTTGTTCAGAAGGTAGAACATACAGCTTATGCAGTTTAAAAACCCCTTCATCTGGATCAGTGAGTGAGAATCCGGCAAATGCCACCGGTATATTTTCCCTTTCAGCAAGAATGAATTCTATACCCAAATCCATCTGCTCTTTCAGGCTTTCTTCAGAATACATATCCTTCAGCATAAAGCTGATCTGTTCATCAGAAATGATATTTCTATAGGAAGGCCACCAGATTTTTTCTGCAAGCTCAGAAATAACCGGAATGTCCTGATCAGTCGCTTTTCGGATTCTCATCTTAAATTGATTCTGCTATAAAAATAAACGGTTGCTCAAAAGTAAGAGAGTAAAAACCATCCTTTTCAGTCTCAAATTTATGATCTTCCAGTTTTCTTAATCCGCTGGTATGAAGATTATGAATATCGTGGAGAATTTGTATCTGTTCGCCAGCAGGCAGCCATTTACTAAATCCCGATCGCACAGGAAATATTTTTTTATTGCCTATAAGGACTACAATATCAATGTCATCCACAAACAGTGCATAATCTTTTAATACAAATTCACAGGCTATGACATTAACAGCACTGTATTGTTCGCCAAGCAGGAATTTAAAAGCATCTTCAACCGGATCGGTATCTGTAATGATCAATTTTGTGTTTTCCTGAGTATTGAAATGGGGATCAGGGGTAATTACAGCATCAATTTTAAAGGCAAGGGAGTCGGCTAGTTCATAAATATCCTGCTGTACGATTACTGTAGGGCTCCATTCAAGTATTTGTCCGAGGTTTTCGTATTCAAAACCTTCCAGGCTCAGGATCAGCAATGCCGGTTCCTGCTTTTCGCGAACAATATGATGGGATGACATACATCAAACTTAGATATTTATTTGAAAAAAGAGCAAAGAACAATGAGTAAAGAGCAAAGAACCAAGAACCAGGATTCAAGACAAATCCAGCCAGGATTGCTATTCCTGGTCGAATTGTCTGTTTTTGGGATAATACTTTATTCCTTGCTCTTTATTCCTTGTTCAACCTTAATAGATCTTTTTATAGAAATCCCTTATTGCTTCTGCAGGTTCATCAGCCAGATTCACTGATGCTGAAACTGCAATACCATGAATTCCGGTTTTGAGAAGATGCTCTGTATCATCAATTTTAATTCCTCCAACAGCTAAAACCGGTATCTCAATGCCGGAATCTGTCATTTTCGCTATTCGTTCTTCATAGCCGTTTATTCCCAGCAATGGAAAATCATTTGGCTTGGTTTTAGTCAGAGAGAATGGTCCGCAGCCAATATAATCCACTACACCTGATGAAAAAATGCGCTGAATATCCTCAAAGGTATTAGCTGATGCACCGAGTGTCTTCTCATCACTAATAATTTCCCGGATTTTATTAAAATCTGCCTGCATATCCTCGAGGTGGACTCCCTGAGCATCAACCTGATCCAATAGATGATAATGATCGGTCAGGATCAGGGTGGCACCCCAATCGTCGCAGATCGATGCTACCTGATGCAGTTCTTCAATAAGTTCAGAATCAGATTTTGTAAAACAGCGATACTGGATCCAGTTTGCCCCTGCTTTACAGGCAATTGCCGTTTGTTCGACATGGCTTCGCTGAGGAAGATCCTGGGTCAGGTAGTGGAATTTGGAGATGTATTTTTTCATAATAGTAGTATAAGGCTGACAGTCCCGGTCCCGGACTAGATCCGGGATGATCCGGGATAAACCCTGTCAGCCTTTGTCATTAAAATTTCAAACCTAAGGAAAGTAAAAAATTACGCGGTGCCTGCGGGTAATAATAATTTTCAGTTGTAAAGTCTCCGCCATACATATAACTGAAAGTGTATCCATTCGCTTCATAAAGTTCAGAGAACACATTATTAATAAGCAGGGTCAGTCCGATATTTTTTACTCCTTTAAACGAAGTATTATACCTTAAACGCAGATCGTTTACAAAAAATGCATCCAGACTTCTTTGTGAATTGGAGGTATTATCGAGGTATTGCTTACTTACATATTTGCTTAATAAAGCAATTTCAGCTTTCTTGAAAGCTTGAAAACTCAGTTCCCCTGATCCGATAAAATTTGGAGAAAATGCGAGGTCCGTATTACTGTAATTGTTTACAATTTGTCCCCCGTTATCATAATCATCGGCATATTCTGTAAAGTTTTTGATCTTATTATCACTTATTGAGGCAGTAAGCGACCATGATAATTTACTATTGATCTGCACCCTGGCATCAGCTTCAATGCCGTAACGAGAGCTTTCTGCGACATTTTGACGGATATATTCGCCCACGTCGTTTACCTTTCCTGTTAGAACCAACTGATCATTATACATCATTGCATAAGCATTAATCCCGGCAGTAAATCTTTTTCCTCCAAGTCGGTACCCGGCCTCAATATCCAGCAAATTTTCTGAAGATGGCCGGTTAGCAGGTGTAGAATTAATATAATCATCACGGTTTGGCTCTTTATTGGCAACTGCAATCGAGGCGTATAAATTATTACGGGAGTTAAGAGCATAACTCAGACCGAATTTCGGATTGAAAAAGTTCATCTGATCATTCTGATTCAGAGCCATCCTGTTTTTGTCGGTTCCATTCACCCTGTAACTAACGCTTCTGTACTGCAGATCAGCAAATAACTTCAGTTTCCCAATTTCGAAATCTGCCTTGGCATAAGTATTAAAATCAGTTTTAAAACCATTCCCCTTGTAATACGGTATGATAGTATTAGCCAGCGGTATAAACTGACCGCGAATCACTTCGCCGAAATGATCGCCATCATATTCATTATAGGCTCCACCTAAAGTGAATGTAAGCTCTTTTGAGGGAATATAATTTAGAGAATAAGTCAGGCCGTAAAAATTATTATCCAGCCAGCGGCGCCTGACCAAATCACTTCTGGCAATAGTACTTCCTCCAACTATTTGCGGATTGATGCCATAATTTTCAAGCTTCTGGTCTTCCTTAAACTCTTCGTAATAGCCTCTTCCATAGGTATAATGAAGGGCCGTGTTGGCTGAGAATTTATCAGAGAAGGTATGAGAATATAGGAATTGATAATGATCCTGGGTATAATTATCAGTCTGGTCATCATAGCTGAAGCCATTAAAGGTCCGGTTTGTTTTGAGGAGATTTTCGGGTACTCCATTCCATGCCTGATAGGTTTTTTCAGATCCTGAAAAGACATTGACACGAAGCAGGTCCTTTTTTCCATAATAAGCTCCGCTTAAGAAATATGACTTGAGCATGGATGAACCGCGGTCTATATACCCATCTGACTTGATTCTGGATAAGCGGCCATCAAAGCTGAATTTATTATTGATCAGTCCGGTACCGGCATTGATCGTATTTTTCATAGTCTGGTATGATCCATAGGTATTATTTAGCTCTGCATAAGCTGAATCCTGTTTGGTGGTCGTTTGGATATTTAAACTGCCCCCAAAAGCGCCTGCACCATTTGTAGATGTTCCAACACCTCTTTGAATCTGAATATTATCAACCGAAGAGGCAAAATCCGGCAGATTTACCCAGAAAGTACCCTGACTTTCAGGATCATTATACGGAATACCATTGATGGTAACATTTAAACGGGTTGGGTCACTTCCGCGGATGCGGATGCCGGTATAACCGATTCCATTCCCAGCATCCGAACTGACAACAACCGATGGGGTTTGATTTAACAGAAAGGGCAAATCCTGCCCGAGATTGTTTTTTTCAAGCTCCTCCTTACTGATATTCCGGTAGGTGCTTGCCGAATTTTCGGACGCCCGGGTAGCCCTGACCAGTACCTCATCAGCTAAAAGATTATTGGGAATTAGTACCAAATCAAGATTAATATCCCCATCCAGGCTGATGGATTTTTCCACTGTATGAAAACCAAGAAAAGTAACTTTGATCCGGTAATTTCCGGCTTTTAAATTTTTAAAAAGGTAATTTCCGTTCGCATCAGTCCGTGTTGATAAGCCCGGATCTTCCAAACTTAAACTAGCAGCTCTGAGTGCCGAACCTGAATTTTTTTCTGAGACTTTTCCTGTAATAGAAAACTGAGCTGAAGCCAAAGCAGGCATCAGAATCGCCAAAGCGATAATTAATAACTTTTTCAATTTGAATTATTTTTTTAGTTAAAAATCCTGCATAATGGGGTTATATGCAGCTTATTAACTTGTACCTCCCTACGCCGGCATTATCCGGATCAGGTGCTCTTTAAGTTGAAAGCCGAAAGCTGAAAGCTAAAAGTTTCGTAAGGAAACTGTCAACTGTCAACTGTCAATTGTCAACTATTAGATGGGTATATTCTCAGCCTGTTTTTGTGTTTGATTTCGCAAACAAGGCACCCCTGTTGATGGGACAAATATATAGAAAAATTGATATTTTAGTGAAAATCAATTATCGCATGATGAAATCGGCATTGTTAAGAATTAAGCCTGACCTGTTATTTCCTTTGTTCATTTCACTCCTGATAACCCTTTATATTTTTTACATAGATGAAGGCAAATACAACTTTAACGGAATCTTAGAATTTGCAAATCTGTTTTTCTTAGGTGTATATGCGCTTATGTTTTTTGGTTTTCAGAAGCTTATTCAAATCGGATTGAGAAGCCTGGGATTGACTAGGAATATGTCATTATTGCTCCAAAGCATAGCTTCAGGGATTGTGCTTTTTGCGCTATTATTTATGTTTTTCATAATCATTTCATAAATAAATATTCAAAAATCAATCTTTCACGCCTGAAATATGATCGATTTTACAAAAATTGAATAAATTTCATATCATTTTTCTAAAAACTGTATTTTTGCGGATTAGGACAAAATTATGCTAAGAACACATACTTGCGGCGAACTAACTATAGCTGATTTGAATAAAGAAGTAAGTCTGACAGGATGGGTGCAGAAATCCCGCGATCTTGGAGGAATGACTTTTATCGATATGCGCGACCGTTATGGAATTACGCAACTGACATTCAATTCAGATGATAATGCAGAAATGAGAGCGCAGGCACGTGAACTTGGACGGGAGTTTGTGATTCAGGTTAGCGGCAAAGTTATAGAGCGCTCAAACAAAAATCTGAAAATTGCTACAGGTGAAATTGAGATTAAGGTTTCTAAGCTTAAACTCCTTAATGCAGCTAAACTGCCTCCTTTTTTAATTGAAGATGAAACAGATGGAGGTGATGATTTGAGATTGAAATACCGATATCTTGATTTACGCCGTAATCCCGTTAGAAGTAACCTGGTTTTAAGACATAAAATGGCTCAAGAGGTAAGAAAGTATCTTGATGGGCTGGATTTTATTGAAGTTGAAACTCCGGTATTAATCAAATCAACCCCGGAAGGTGCCCGCGATTTCGTGGTTCCCAGCCGTATGAATCCGGGTGAATTTTATGCCTTGCCACAATCACCTCAAACCTTTAAGCAATTATTGATGGTTTCGGGTTTTGACCGATATTTTCAGATTGTAAAATGTTTCCGTGATGAGGATCTTCGTGCAGACAGACAACCTGAATTCACTCAGATAGATTGCGAAATGGCATTTATTGAGCAGGAAGATATTCTGAATGTATTTGAAGGCTTGATCAGAACCCTATTCAAAAATGTGAAGGGTATTGATCTCGCAGAAGTTCCCAGAATGCAGTATGCTGATGCGATGCGTTTATATGGCTCTGATAAGCCTGATACACGTTTCGATATGAAATTTGTGGAATTGAATGATATAGTTAAGGGAAAGGATTTTCCGGTTTTTGATCAGGCTGAATTAATTATTGGTATTAATGCAAAAGCTTGTGCCGAGTATACCAGGAAGCAAATGGACGAACTGACAGATTTTATCAAACGCCCTCAGATTGGCGGTACCGGACTGATTTATTTACGTCATGGTGCTGATGGAAGCTTAAAATCATCTGTTGATAAATTCTACAATGAGGATGATTTGAAGAAATGGTCAGCAGCGTTTAATTCTGAACCGGGAGACCTGATTCTGGTCATGGCAGGACAAACCGATAAGGTTCGCAAACAACTCAATGAACTTCGTCTGGAAATGGGAAACCGTTTAGGCCTGCGTGATAAAGATACCTTTGCGCCTCTTTGGGTGCTTGACTTTCCTCTTTTGGAGTGGGATGAAGAGAGTGGCAGATATCATGCTATGCATCATCCTTTTACTTCGCCAAAACCTGAAGATATTGCAATGCTTGACACCAATCCGGGACAGGTTCGTGCAAATGCGTATGATATGGTTGTAAATGGTACTGAGATTGGTGGTGGTTCAATTCGTATTCACGACCGGGAGCTTCAGTCCCTGATGTTTAAACATCTTGGCTTCAGTGTAGATGAAGCTCAGAAGCAGTTTGGATTTTTGCTTGATGCATTTGAATATGGTGCTCCGCCGCATGGTGGAATTGCGTTTGGATTTGACAGGCTGGTTTCAATTTTCGCAGGACTAGATTCTATCCGGGATGTTATCGCATTCCCTAAAAATAACTCGGGAAGGGATGTAATGATTGATTCTCCTTCAACAATTGCAGATGAACAATTAAAAGAGTTGAAAATCAGCACAACGGTATAGCCCGGTGCTTTAGTTCCGGATAAAGATTTAGTTTTCGGATTTGGCTAAAGCCCAATGTTATTTTACTCACACTTTGCTTAATGTTGGGCTGAAGCCCAAAATCGACTATACTCGATAACCCCAGCTAAAGCTGGGGCCTATTGTGCAATCGTTCTTATGTCATGTTAAATAACAAATACTGAGCCTGTGATAGCCATTTTGTTCAATAGCCCGGTGCTTTAGCTCCGGGTGTAGATCCGGTTTTCAGATTGGGCTTCAGCCCAAAACCTAAGCGACCAGAAAGGAACAAATACGGGTGCTTCAGCGCCCCAATGCCGATAACTAATCCACACCTACCATTCCCGAAACTGTATATTTATATCCCAAAACATTTCTCTGAATGGGATCTTTACTTAACTTTAAATATGATCAGTCGTCGTAAATTTTTAACCGTAGGCTCATTAGCAGGAGCTGCGGTATTATCCGGAGATAGTACCCTTGGAAAGTCTATAGACGCAGTATTTACAGTATCGCCCATAGTTATTTCGACCTGGGACTTCGGTATTGCTGCGAATGCTGCAGCATGGCAAGTCTTAAAAAATAATGGCAGGGCGCTTGATGCAGTGGAAACCGGAGTTCATGTTCCTGAGGCAGATCCTAACAATCAAA
>CAZTRY010000072.1:0-5653 GCA_964616525.1 uncultured Sphingobacterium sp.
AAACACGCTAAATTCATCAGAGCCGAAAGTCTGGTACGGCTGAAACGTCCTGATGAAGCCATTCCTGATTATGAATATATCCTGAACGACTGGACAAGCGATTATACAGAAAGAGCCCTGATGAGCATTGCCAGAATTTACATCTCACAGAAAAAGTACAATGAAGCTATCGTGCACCTGAAAAAACTGGAGCTGACTTCAGAGTACAAGGCCAATTACAATTTCGCAGTTAACAATCTGATGGAAGCCTATGCAAGCATGAATTTGCCTGATGAAACCCTTAAATACGTCAAATTCATCAGAGAATCTGAAAAATCATCTGAAGAAGATATTTTCAGGGCAGGTTTATATGCCGGAAAAGCGAACCTGGCCATCGGTGATACAATCCAGGCTGTAAAGGAAATTGAGGCTATTGTTGATAGTACCCAAACTGTTACCGGTGCCGAAGCGAAGTATATTATGGCAGAACTCCAGTTCAAAAAACGCGAATACAAAAAATCACTGGCTACTGCATTTGATCTGACAAATAAAATGCCATCCCATGACTACTGGGTTGCAAAAACCTATATCCTGATCGCCGATAACTATGTTGCAATGAAGGATATTTTCCAGGCAAAGAGTACCCTCCAGAGTATCCTTGAAAATTATGAGAATAAGGAAGATGATATCCTGACTCTGGCTAAAGAAAAGTTGGATTTACTGAATAAACGCACTAAATAATGAATACAAATACATTTAAATATACTCTGTTATTAGGTCTATTTAGTTTATCGTTACTGAGCAGTGCGCAGGACAAAAAAGATCAGGCTCCACCTGCCCAGCAGCCACCTGCAGGCGGAACACTTATTGAAGAAATTGAGGTTGTCAGGCCATATAAGCCGGTTTTGGCTGATGCTGTTAAAATCAGAAGGAATCCGGATATGAATACAGTGGCGGCATTTAAACCGGTGCTCTCGTATAACATTATCGATAAAAAACTGGATTTAAATAGCAATATTAAAGAGTTACAGGCACAGAAAATGGCCGAAGAACCTGCAATAGCTCTGGTCAATAACTATGCAAAAGTAGGTGCAGGAAACTTCGATACTGCTTTGGGTGAAGTCTATATTAATACAGGCAGTGATGAAGGCCTTCAGGGTGGAGCATTCTTTAAACACCTTTCACAGAAAGGCAATCTGAGTATGCAGCAATTTTCGAAACAGGAATTCGGTTTATTTGGAAGATCAGTAGCTGATGATTATGCACTAAGCGGAAGATTGATTTACGACAGAAATGCTACTAACTTTTATGGTTTTGAACCGGCTTCTTCGATTCCTGCTGACATGAGCAAACAACGCTTCAGCACCATAGGTGCAGAAGCTGAGATAGCAAACAACTATTCTGAATCTGCAGTATTCAATTATTCTGCCAATATCAATGCTTACCAATTCAGTAATATTGATGATGCACGTGAAAGTTCAGTACTGCTGAGGGGCTCCATGAATAAGACTGTTAAACAATCAAATATCGGGGTAAACGCTTCGATAGATATGACCTCTACAAAAGACCTCGCATACAAGGTCGGAAACAATATTTTGAGAGCCAATCCATACCTAAAACTTAAAGCTAGCGGATTTAATCTTGATCTGGGAGTAAATATAGTTCAGGAATTTGGCACCCAATCGAGGCTTAATATTTTCCCTGCCGTTTTTGCTGAACTTCCGGTTATACCGGGATATGCAACTATTTTTGCAGGTGTAAACGGTGATGTATTAAAGACCAATCTCAGAGAACTTGCCTTAGAAAATCCTTATTTGAATAAAAACATTGCTATAAAAAATTCATTGGAGAAAATGAATGTTTATGGTGGTGTAAAGGGCAATGCCAGTGCTGAATTCGGATACAAAGTAATGGCCTGGTACAAAACAATGGAGGACCTTCAATTTTTTGTAAATAGTCAGGCACTTGTAAACAGGTTCGA
The DNA here is from genome assembly GCA_964616525.1 of uncultured Sphingobacterium sp. Lineage (GTDB taxonomy): Bacteria > Bacteroidota > Bacteroidia > Sphingobacteriales > Sphingobacteriaceae > Daejeonella. The sequence goes on from CAZTRY010000072.1 coordinate 1,961, forward strand.
AACTATTTACGATAATGGACAAAGTAAAATTCTTGGTCTTGAAGGTGAGATTAACGTAAAAGCATCCGATTTTTTGAATATGACCGCCAGAGCACAACTATTTGATTATACACTTGCTACTGAGAAAGAAGCCTGGTTTAAACCCAAACTCCGGCTTATGTCAAATGCGAGATTTCAGATCAACCGAAAAGTAATAATCGATGCAGAGGCCTTATTTCAGGAAGAAGTCTATGCCAGAGTAAATGGCACTACGCCGGGAACATTTACAAGCAAAAGCATAAATGGATTTATTGACCTGAGTGCAGGTGCAGAATATAAAGTAAATGAAAAAATTGGCGTTTATATACGAGCTAATAATCTTACCGGACAGACCTATCAAAGATTTTTGTATTATCCAAAACTGGGAATGAATGTTCTGGGCGGAATAAATTATGCTTTCTGACATGTTTTTTTTGCTAATGAAATCATCATGATTTTACCAATGCCCACAGAGCCATAAAGATTAAAAATCATGATAGATTCATCCCCATTAAAAACAAATTATATATAGATGAAAATTAAAAATTAACTTTACCCTTAATGGAGATCGGACTTTACATTGCAGAATTGTTAGGTGAGCAGGATGAAGTAAGCGTCGCTGGTTTAGGCACTTTTTTTAAGGAAAGAGTTGCTGGTAGATTTGATAAGAATAGTAATTTATTTTATCCACCCTCCTATCACTTATCTTTCAAAAAAGATATTTTCAGTTTTTCGGGGCTAAGTGAATATATCAGTTTGAAGCGAAGTCTAAGTATTTCTTCATCTGAAGAACTGATTAAAAAGTTCACCGAAACTATTTTTGAAGTACTGAATGTTTCTAATGCAGTTGAGATTAATCATCTGGGAAGCCTTTATAAAATTGATGAACAACTGGCTTTTAAGCCTTCGGACAGTTTTGGAATTGCTGATAAATTTTTTGGATTAAAACCAATTCCTGAACTTCAGACAGCAATAGCATCTCAGCCAGAAAAGGAAATAACTACAAAAATTCCTGAAACTAAATCTGAGAACGAGAGGGACGAAATTGAGGAAGAAATAAATGATGAGGCTCCTAAAGCCCGGCTTGTGCCGATTCTGGTTATCAGTATTCTCGCAATTATTGCATCATTACTAGCCTTATTTTATTTTGACAGCAGTTTCAATCATTTTGTAAAAGGGATCCTTTCTTCTAAAATTAAACAAGAGGCTGTGAATCAACCAATCATCGATACAAGTACTGCTGCTGCTTCAGTAGTAGCAGATAGTATTGCTGAACCGGTTGATAGCAGCGAGACAAAAAATACCGTAATGAAGGAAGACCCCAAACCGGCAGTTATAACAAAACCGGTTGCCGCAACTCTTGAGGATAAAGTTCCATTACTTGATAAGGATATCAGTTATGAAATTATCGTTGCGGCCTTTGCAAGAAAAGTTGATGCAGAAACCTATATTAAGGACATGAGCTCCAGGGGTTTTAAAGCAAAAATAGTTGAGAATCTGCCCGGTAAAATGATGAAAATCAGTCTGGGTACCTTCACAGAAGAAGAGCCTGCCACCATTGAACTTAAACGTATTCAAAAAGAGATAAATAAAGATGCCTGGATAGCCAGGGTTAAACCGTTAAAAAATCCATAATAATGTTACTACTGCAAATTGATACATTAAAACCCATAGCTGATACCGCAGCTTCAACAATTCAGACAATGCCAACCGGTGAAGAATTAAGATTCATTGAACTCCTCTTTAAAGGCGGTTGGGTAATGGTGCCTCTTGCACTTCTGGCATTCATGGGTCTGGTTATTTTTGTGGAACGTTATTTAACCATCCGCAAAGCATCCAAAGACGAAATGAATCTTATGTTACAGGTCAAGCAGAGTGTCAAATCAGCCAAGCTTGATTCAGCACTGGCTATTTGCAGAAACAGCAACACCCCACTGGGAAGAATGCTTGAAAAAGGTTTACTGCGTATCGGAAGGCCGATTAAAGACATTGAAGGTGCCATCGAAAATGTCGGTAAACTGGAAGTCTCTAAGCTGGAAAAAAATATAAGTATACTTGGAATCATTGCCGGAATTGCACCAATGCTTGGTTTCGTTGGTACAATTATTGGTGTAATTACTATATTTCATGAGGTTTCTGTAAAAGGAATCATTGAGATTGGCACCATTTCAGGTGGACTTTATGTGAAAATGATTACATCAGCCACCGGTTTGATTATTGGTATTATAGCCTACGTGCTTTATCATATATTGAACATTATGGTAGACCGGATCATCCTGAAAATGGAAACCGATGCGATTGAATTTATAGACTTGTTAGAAGAGCCAGGCAAATGAATCTGAGAAAACGACAAAGAGGGAACGTTGAGGTTCACACATCAGCATTGAATGATATCATGTTTTTTCTACTGCTGTTCTTTCTGTTGGCATCTGCAGTGGCAAACCCCAATGTAGTTAAGTTATTTTTACCAAGATCGAATTCCGGACAATCTATTCCACAGAAAACGATCAACGTTTCCATAACAAAAGACCTGGAATATTTTGTTGAGAAAAAACAGGTTGATGCAGAAAATTTACTGCAGAGCATAGAAGTATATCAGAAAGCAGCTCCCGACCTGACCATAATTTTATATGCTGATCGTACAATAGCCATTGAAAATGTGATCGAATTGACAGATATTGCGAATAAACTGAAGGTAAAACTTGTTTTGGCTACAGAAACAAAAAAATGATCGAATACCGCAGACAGGAAGAAAATAATTACCCGAAAGCATATGCCATTTCTACTGGTATCATGATTACATTTTTGGTGATTAGCTATTTTATTGTTGCCAGCCGTGTTGAGCCGGATACCGGTACCGGAGGAATAATTGTGAATTATGGTACTTCTGAGTTAGGCATGGGTGATGATTACATGAGCGTTGAAGAGCCCTCTACCTCTCCTGATGCCAACAGTACTTCTCCTGATAAGGTCATCATGGAGAATACCACTTCGAATGAATCCAATTCAGAAGTTTCAGACAAATCCATTGCTACCCAGGATAACGAAGATGCCCCAGAGGTGATTACAAAGGAAAAAAGTACTGCTAAAGCACCAGCTGTCACTACTCCTGCGAAAGAAAATAAACCTGTAGTTAATCAAAATGCCCTATACAAAGGCAAGAAAAATGACGGATTGGGCAAAGGCGATGGGACCGGCACTGTTGCGGGGAATCAGGGAAGCACTAACGGCGATCCTTTATCTCCTGATTACGGTGAAGGGGGCTCAGGAAATGGACCATATAGCCTTGATCTTAAAAGCAGGAGATTTACCAATCTTACACCACCAAAAGATAACGGACAGAAATATGGCCGGGTCGCTGTACGGATTTTTGTAGATAAAAACGGAGTTGTAGTGAACGCAATTCCCGGAGTGAAAGGCACAACCCTATCTGATAAAGATATCTGGGAAAAATGCCGGCAGGCGGTCATTGGCTCTTCATTGAATAAGCTTGAATCCGCACCAGAAGTACAAATTGGAGTGGTAATGTTCAATTTCAAGGTAAAATAAGTCTATCATTATAGGCTGATCAATGACTATGCCTGAAAACACCTCTGATAAGCCTAAAGGCTCCTTTGATTCTTATTCAGATGTAATCTCATACCTATATTCCCGTCTACCAATGTTTTCGCGTCT
>CAZTRY010000072.1:5663-18149 GCA_964616525.1 uncultured Sphingobacterium sp.
AAGTACAAATTGGAGTGGTAATGTTCAATTTCAAGGTAAAATAAGTCCATCATTATAGGCTGATTAATGACTATGCCTGATTTCACCTCTGACCATCTCAGACCCAAAGGCTCTTTTGATTCTTATTCAGATGTGATTTCCTATTTATATTCACGTCTCCCAATGTTTTCGCGTATGGGTGCTGAGGCCATAAAGGCTGACCTGATCAATACTCAAAAATTTTGCGGTCATCTTGCTGAACCTCAGAAAAAGTTTAAATCAGTACATATTGCCGGAACCAATGGAAAGGGCTCCTCTTCACATATGCTCGCTGCAATACTCCAATCAGCAGGCTATAAAACCGGTTTATATACATCTCCACATCTTAAAGATTTCAGGGAACGGATTCGAATCAACGGTAAAATGATCTCTGAACAGGATGTTTTACAGTTTGTGAATGAAAATTATGAATTTATAGAAGATGTTAAGCCCTCCTTTTTTGAAGTAACAGTTGCAATGGCATTCAATCATTTTGCAGTCAATAAGGTAGAAATTGCAATTATTGAAGTAGGTTTGGGAGGTAGGCTCGACTCAACCAATGTCATCCATCCGGAACTTTCCCTGATCAGTAATATTGCATTTGATCACATGAATATTCTGGGTAACACCCTGACTCAGATCGCCGGAGAGAAAGCAGGGATAATAAAAAAAGGAGTGCCTGTAATCATCAGCCAGAAACAAGAGGAAGTAGCAGAGGTTTTTACTAAAAAGGCAGCCGAGCAGCAATCCAAAATAATATTTGCCAGTGAAGAATGGTCGATAAAAAAGAGCCGTTACCCACAAAATTCACCTGAATATTTAAATGTAGATATCAACCGGAAGAATGACACTGATCCTCCATATTTCAGCTTTCAAAGCCTTGAATTAGACCTTACCGGAACCTATCAGTTAAAAAATCTTGGAGGTGTTTTAAGCACAGTAAAGCAGTTAAGGGAACTTGGCTATAAAATCTCTGATCAGAATATTACCGAAGCCCTGAGACAGGTAAAATCCCTGACAGGTCTGATGGGACGCTGGCAGATACTACAGGAAACACCTTTAGTTATCTGCGATACCGGTCATAATGAAGATGGAATCAGGGAGGTACTAAAAAATATTGAGCAGACTTCCTTTAAACAGTTGCACATGGTTATCGGAATGCTCCGCGATAAGGATAGCTCAGGAATACTTAAAATGCTTCCTGAAAATGCAATCTATTACTTCTGTCAACCTGATTTACCCAGGGCTAAGCCGGCAATTGAGCTTAGAGATGAGGCTAAAACCTACAATTTGCAAGGTGAATATTATCCTTCTGTAACCGAAGCACTTCATGCAGCAAAAAAATCTGCCAAAAATAATGATCTGATCTTTGTAGGTGGCAGTACATTCGTGGTAGCGGAGGTGGTGTAATTATTCTTATTACCTACAAAAAACAATAAATCCTCTGCCCGATTATGGATTCCTCCATATTTTATCATCATTGAGGTATAAACTCAAAGCTGATGATAAGCTTCACTCAAAATTTATACAAGGTCCAGTGGCTGGATCTTGTGTTCAAAAATCGTAATCAGGCCTATGGCGCTTATGAACTGAGAAAAAACAATGCAGCGACTACGGTTAAAGCTTTCTTTTATGCTGCCGCATTCTTTTCCATTTTGGTAATTTCTCCATGGCTCCTTCATCAGGTTTCAATAACAAAAAATGCTGCAGAGAATGAGGAAGAGATAAAGGTTATTGAAGTAAACCTACTCGCCAGAATTCAGGAGCCAAAACCTGAAAAAAAGCCAATGACAAAGGCTATAACCAAAACTTTACAAGCCAAAAGTATTCAATATGCAAACTTGAAGGTAGTTCCTGAAAATCAGTCTGATTCTGATATTCCTTCACAAGAGCAGCTTCATGAGGCTGTAATCAGCACAATGAATAGTGAGGGTGAAGCAGGTTTAAATTTAAACCCTATTGAAATTCAGGAAGAAGCATCACTAACAGCAGGAACTAAAGTTCCAACCGGGAATATGGAACTCTATACACTGGATGGCATTGAAAATTACCCGGAATTTCCAGGTGGGCATTCAGCATTTATCAAATTTCTGAGCAGAAACTTAAAATACCCTGAAATGGCAGTTGAAAAGGGAATTGAAGGAAAGGTTCTGATCAGTTTCATTATTGAAAAGAATGGCAAACTTTCAAACATTAAAATTCTGCGTGGTATTGGTTTTGGATGTGATGAGGAAGCAATCAGAGTGCTTGAAAAATCTCCTGAATGGAAACCAGGTATTCAAAATAAGCAAAAAGTGAGGGTAGCCTATACACTACCCATCAATTTCAGCTTGCCATAATTGAATAATTTGGCAATAAATTTATTGTGCCAGATAGCCCCCGTCAATTGGATAATAAGATCCGGTAACGAATGAAGACTTATCAGAACCTAACCAAAGTATCAGCTCTGCGATCTCTTCTGATTCTCCCAATCTGCCTATCGGATGCATTCCTTTTATAACCTCAAGAGTTGCCTCATTCAGCGCATTCATTACCATTGGGGTTTTAATATAGCCAGGCCCTACTGAATTGACACGGATTTTTTGATCCGCATATTCGAGGGCAGCGGCTTTTGTTAAACCAAGAACACCATGTTTGGCTGCAACATAGGCAGGTGAAAATTTGGTGCCGGCAGCTCCCAGAATTGAGGCAATATTGACCACACTACCTCCACCCGACTTAAGCATAGCCGGTATCTGATATTTCAGCCCGTAAAAAACTCCCGACAGATTGGTGTCAATCACTTTTTGCCAGCCATCAATAGGGTAATCGGCAACATTACCCAGTGGCCCACCAATACCTGCATTGTTAACTGCAATATGCAATGCACCGTATTTCACAACTGTCTGTTCAACCAGATTCTGGTTATCTTCCGCTTTGCTGGTATCAGCCTTAATAAAAAAAACCTCGCCTCCGGCCTTGGTGATCTCTTCAACAACTGCATGTCCATGTTCTACATTTATATCAGAAACCACAACTTTAGCTCCTTCTTTGGCATACAAAATAGCTGCTGCCCTTCCAATACCCGATCCGGATCCGGTAATAATCGCAACTTTATCTTTCAAACTTCCCATAGTATATCATTTTTAGAATGATACAAATATCCAATTAATCAATGATCAGTAACATGACCTGGATCACCCGATTATATTGTATTTGTCATATATCCCTAGTAAATGGTTACAATTGAACCGAATTCAGGGTTTATAAGACCACATACCTATGCACTTTTCTTATCATAAGCCTTCCACATATAATAAACAGGAACACCCGTTAAAACAACGATCAGACCAGGCCAGGTAAAATTAGGCTTATAGATAATGAGCAGGGTACAAAAACAGATTCCCATTACGATGTAAACAGCAGGCAGGAAGGGATATCCAAATGCTTTATATGGCCTCTCAGCCTCAGGACGCTTAGCCCTTAAAATATAAATGCCTATAATCGTCAAAACATAAAATATAACCACCACAAAAGAGATCATATCCAAAAGATCCCCGTATCTGCCACTCAAACAAAGCGCAGCTGCGACCAGGCACTGCAGCCATAGACCGAATTCAGGTACGGCATGTTTGTTTAATGATGCTGTTCTTTTAAAAAACAGACCATCATTTGCCATAGTATGATATACCCTGGCTCCGGCAAGAATTAATCCATTGTTACATCCAAAGGTGGATACCATGATCATTAATGCAATAATTACAGTACCTATATTTCCGAATATGACACTGGAGGCTGCAACAGCAACTCGATCCTTGTCAGCTGCTGCGATTTCCTGCAATGGCAGAACCGCCATATAAACCAAATTGGCCAGAACGTAAATAAGGGTAACTATCAGAGTTCCCAAAAATAAGCTAAGACCAATATTACGTTTGGGATTTTTCACCTCACCGGCAATGAAGGTGATATTATTCCAGGCATCACTACTGAAAATAGAGCCTACCATCGCCGCAGCTATTGCCCCCAATGCAGCCACGAGTGTATATGATTCAAAAGTTCCGTCAACATTCAACTTTTGCATACTCCAGGCATTCGTCCAATTGGCCTCCCAAATATCAGGTTTGAGCATGATGAAACCGAAAATAATCAAGCCAAATAAACTCACAAGCTTAGTCATAGTGAATGAAGTCTGAATGATTTTACCACCCTTTACCCCTTTTGTATTTATATAGGTTAATAAAATTATAACCACAATTGCCAGAACCTGTGCAGGCGAAACTGTTATTGAACCGAGCTTAAATAAGATAATATCCTCACTAACTGCAGGCCATAGATAGGCTGTGAACTTAGAAAAGGCAACCCCAACCGCAGCAATGGTACCTGTTTGAATCACAGCAAAAAAGCTCCAGCCATACAAAAAGCCAACGAGTGGATTATATGCCTCTTTCAGATAAACATATTGACCACCAGCCTTAGGAAACATGGAGCTTAACTCCCCGTAGCTTACAGCAGCGATTAATGTCATTAAACCGGTGATTAGCCAGACGGTAATCAGCCAGCCTGCAGAGCCCACATTTCGTGTTATATCAGCTGTTACTATAAAAATACCTGAACCGATCATACTTCCTGCAACCAGAAGGGTTGCATCCAGCAAACCAAGCTCACGTTTCATTTCATTTTGCTCTAATGTTTCATTCATATTGATTAATAATTTGATTTCAGATTAAACTTACATTAAAAAAATACCTCATAACCAATTAATTTAACTCAAATCAAATTATTCTTTAAAAACACAAAAAAAAATCATAATAATTATAAATAAATAAAACACATAACTACCTCATAATCAACACACATGCAAATAAGTGTTGATAAATCGTGCTGAATATCATAACATTATGAATTTCTGTATTTGATTAATAGAATAAGCCTGCTATTTTTGCCGTTCGTAAAAGAAAAAATATCAATAATAAATAGAGGTTTCTATGGAGTTTTTACAAAACAATTTAATTTATTTAATACCTGCAATGGGTGTTTTCGGTATTATAGTAATGGCCATCAAATCGGCATGGGTTACTAAACAGGATGCCGGAGATGAAAACATGCAAAGACTTTCAGGTTATATTGCAGATGGTGCTATGGCTTTTCTGAAAGCTGAGTGGAAAGTATTGGGATATTTCTCTGCTATTGCAGCCATCCTGTTAGCTTATTCAGGCACTCTGGTTGAAACATCAAGCTGGGTTATCTCTATTTCATTCATCATAGGTGCATTTACATCTGCACTTGCAGGATACATCGGAATGAATATCGCAACCAAAGCGAACGTTCGAACCACGCAAGCTGCAAGAACTAGTTTGGCAAGTGCCTTAAAGGTTTCCTTCACCGGAGGAAGTGTAATGGGGATTGGTGTTGCCGGCCTAGCTGTTCTTGGATTAGGAAGTTTATTCATTGTATTTTATCAGATATATGTTATAAATACCGGTGCAAGTGTAAATGGCAAGGAAATGGAAAAAGCCCTTGAGGTTTTAGCCGGCTTTTCGCTTGGTGCTGAGTCAATTGCACTTTTTGCCCGTGTTGGTGGTGGTATCTATACTAAAGCTGCCGATGTTGGTGCTGACCTTGTAGGTAAAGTTGAGGCAGGTATTCCTGAAGATGACGTACGTAATCCCGCAACTATTGCCGATAACGTTGGTGACAACGTAGGTGACGTAGCAGGTATGGGAGCTGATCTTTTCGGATCATATGTTGCTACAATTCTTGCAACCATGATTCTTGGACGTGAAATTACCTCAGTTGATAACTTTGGTGGAATCGCTCCGATCCTTTTACCTATGCTTATCGCCGGTATCGGTCTTATTTTATCGATTGTCGCCACGGCTTTTGTTAAAATCAGCAAAGAAACCGACAGTGTACAAAATGCACTTAATATGGGTAACTGGTCATCAATTGTTTTAACTGCGATTGTTTCCTTTTTTGCCGTGAGCTGGATGCTTCCAGAAAGCATGACTATCCGTGGTTTTGAATTCGATAAAATGGATGTGTTTTATGCCATAATTGTTGGATTGGTGGTAGGAACCCTGATGAGCTTAATTACTGAATATTATACTGCAATGGGTAAGCGCCCGGTATTAAGTATCATTCGCCAGTCCTCAACCGGTCATGCTACTAATATTATTTCTGGACTATCCGTAGGAATGGAATCAACAGTATTGCCAATTCTGGTGCTTGCCGGAGGTATTTATGGTTCATTTTACTTTGCAGGATTTTATGGTGTAGCAATTGCCGCTGCAGGAATGATGGCTACTACAGCAATGCAATTATCAATTGATGCATTCGGGCCTATTGCCGATAACGCAGGTGGTATTGCTGAGATGAGTGGTTTGCCACCGGAAGTCAGAGAGCGTACCGATAATCTGGATGCTGTGGGTAACACAACTGCAGCTACAGGTAAAGGATTTGCAATTGCATCAGCCGCCTTAACCTCTTTAGCCTTATTCGCCGCATTTGTTGGGGTTGCAGGTATCGATCACATTGATATATATAAAGCTGATGTACTCGCCGGACTATTTGTCGGAGGTATGATTCCATTTATCTTCTCAGCACTATGTATCTCAGCTGTGGGTAGAGCTGCAATGGATATGGTAAACGAAGTTAGAAGACAGTTTCGTGAGATTCCGGGTATTATGGAGTACAAAGCAAAGCCTGAATATGAAAAATGCGTTGCTATCTCAACTAAAGCTTCAATCCGTGAGATGATGCTTCCTGGAGCTATTGCATTAATTGTTCCAATCATCATTGGTTTCATTTTCGGCCCAGAGGTATTGGGTGGATTACTGGCCGGTGTTACTGTATCAGGCGTTTTGATGGGTATGTTCCAGTCTAATGCAGGTGGTGCATGGGATAATGCAAAGAAGTCATTCGAAGCAGGTGTTGAAATTAATGGTGAGATGTTCTACAAAAAATCTGAACCACATAAAGCTTCAGTAACCGGTGATACTGTTGGAGATCCTTTCAAAGATACATCAGGTCCATCAATGAATATTCTTATTAAGCTGATGTCGATCGTTTCCCTGATTATTGCTCCGCACATTTCAGCAGGAACTTCACATCAGGTAAAAGTTGAGGTCAGAAAAGAAATGAAGATCATCAATACTGTTGATCAATCTGGCAAAACTGTCACAGACACTTTAATCAACAAAACTGATACAATCAGCAGATAATTAAAAAAACCAAAAAAGCAGAAGGAGTTTTACTAAATTTCTTCTGCTTTTTTAGTTTAATCAGATTTTGAAACCAAACAATATGAATGATTCTGAATTCATTAAGCCATTCATATACAGGTTTCATAATTCCGAATAAATTAATTACGTTTGAAATCTTTAGAACTAAAAACCATATAAACTAAACCAATTCATATGTTCCACAAAAAATCCATTGAACAGTTATTGTTCGAATCCAATGAAACGGGTGCAGGTACATTAAAACGTTCACTTAGTAGTGTTAATCTTGTTGCGCTTGGAATTGGTGCAATTATTGGAGCCGGTCTCTTTTCATTAACCGGAATAGCTGCGGCGGAGAATGCCGGACCAGCAGTAACCATTTCATTCGCCCTTGCAGCATTTGCCTGCGCCTTTGCGGGTTTATGCTATGCGGAATTTGCATCCATGATACCGGTTGCCGGTAGTGCCTATACGTATTCTTACGCAACAATGGGTGAATTTATGGCCTGGATCATTGGATGGGACCTTGTTCTGGAATATGCATTAGGTGCTGCTACAGTTGCTGTAAGCTGGTCCAGATACCTTCTCGAGCTACTCCATAAATACAATATCAATCTACCCCATGAATTCATTGTCTCTCCCTGGGAAACGATGAAACTTGGAGATGGCACTGTTATCGAGGGGGGACTGATTAATCTTCCGGCGATTTTCATTGTATGTGTATTATCATTGGTATTGATCAGAGGAACACAGGAATCAGCAACGATGAACAACATGCTTGTTATTCTTAAAGTTGCAGTGGTATTAATGTTCATTACTTTGGGCTGGAGTCATATCAACCCAGAAAATTATGTTCCTTATATTCCTGAGAACACCGGAAAATTTGAGAATTTCGGCTGGACAGGTATTTCCACAGGGGCTGCCGTAGTATTTTTTGCTTTCATTGGATTCGATGCCGTTTCAACAGCCGCACAGGAGGCAAAAAATCCGCAGAAAGGAATGCCAATCGGTATTCTGGGTTCACTTATTATTTGCACTATCCTGTATGTATTATTTGCCCATGTGATGACAGGGCTTGTCAATTATAAAGACTTCGCAGGTGATGCAAAACCGGCAGCAACAGCTTTTGCCATGACAGGATATACGTTCCTGCAGGATGCATTAATTATTGCAATTCTTGCGGGTTATACCTCTGTAATTTTAGTCATGCTCATGGGACAATCACGCGTATTTTACACCATGGCTAAAGACGGTCTATTGCCAAAATTCTTTGCCGCAGTTCATCCAAATTACCGTACTCCATGGAAAACCAATCTATTCTTTCTTGTTTTTGTAAGCCTTTTTGCAGGATTTGTTCCAGTCTCTGACCTGGGTCATATGGTAAGTATAGGTACATTATTTGCATTCACACTGGTTTGTATCGGTATTATGGTATTGCGTAAATCATTACCTGATGCAGTTCGTCCTTTCAGAACTCCATTGGTGCCCTTTGTACCGGTGATGGGTATCCTTGTTTGTCTTTATCTGATGTATTCATTGCCTACAGAAAGCTGGATCCGTTTATTTATCTGGATGGCACTGGGTGTAATCATATATTTTATTTATGGTAAAAAACACAGTAAGGTTCGTGAGTTAAGAGATGGTAAAATTGTTGAACAAAACAGAGAATAAAAAAATCAAATGAAAAGCAAAAGGTTTCGGAATTTTCTGAAACCTTTTTGCTTTATATCTATTTTAAACATTCATTACCGGTAAGTTACAGCAATGGAAGATTTCAACTATAAGCAGATTCTCTCAGTAACTATGATTTTATTTGCAATCATAGATATCCTCGGGTCCATTCCGGTTGTAATCTCACTGAGGAATAAAGTCGGGCATATTCAGTCGGAAAAGGCTTCTATTGTAGCACTTCTGATTATGATACTATTCCTTTTTATCGGGGATGAAATGCTGAAAATTATTGGTCTTGATATTTCTTCATTTGCTATTGCAGGTTCTGTGGTCATTTTTATCATCGCCATGGAAATGATATTAGGAATCAATTTCTTCAGGGAAGATGTACCTGAAAGTGCATCCATCGTCCCTCTGGCATTTCCATTGATTGCAGGTTCAGGGACACTGACCACCCTCCTCTCGCTAAAATCTGAATATGCGACCCAGAATATAATAGTAGGTATTATTCTGAATATTTGTTTCGTTTACATCGTTCTGAAAAACACAGTTTATCTCGAAAAACTTCTTGGGAAAACCGGATTGCATATCATGCGTAAAGCCTTCGGAATAATTCTTTTGGCAATTGCCATCAAGCTTTTCAGAAACAATACCGGTCTTTAATCTGGTAGAATTTTCAGGTTTGATTTAATTTTTGATTAGTCGCGCAACAAACATAGTATCTGCTTTGTTCTCATAACCTTTGATTATTTCAGAACCCTCAAGCTGCATCCCATGATTTTTTTGCAGCCAGTTGATTACTTCCTCATTCTCCTCCCTGAAAACTGAACAAGTAATATAAATCAGCGGCTTGCCCTTTTTAAGGTATTTGATCACATTAGCTACGATAGTCATCTGAAGATTCCGAAATCCCCTTATTTTATACTCCTCAAACTGGCTGATCATCTCAGGAGTTCTGCCCCAGGTTCCTGAGCCGGTGCATGGCGCATCCAGTATGATTCCATCAAATTCGTAATGATGAAGCTCTGGATCTGCATTCTTTGTCAGATCAATTAACTTCTTTTGATAGGTTCTCAACCCTGCTGCAATAAAACGCTCATCCAGATTATCTAAAACACTTGCACGAATATCAGAAACCAAAAGTTTTATATCAGGCTGTTCTGAAAACAACAATAATGACTTACCTCCAGAAGCAGCACAGGCATCCCACCAATGCTCATACCGATTCGGTTTGAAATAAACTGCTGTTCTCTGTGAAGACAAATCCTGAACTTCATATGGCTTCACCCGAAAACTACTATCAGAAAACAAGGCATTGAGATTCGTACCATTTGGTAGTGCTATGGTATACTCTGAAATCATTCTGAATTCAATATTGCTCTCCTCAAGTGTTTTTAGCACCCAGGATACAGCTTCGGGAAGTAATCTGACAAACAGATCGGGCTGGACAAAAAATGAACGCAGGAAGGCTTCCTTATCTATTCCATCAGATAAATGTTCCATAAATGGAAATATTTCATTGAGTGCCAATCCTTCATTCAATGAAGCATAGCTTATTTTCTCTTCCAGGCTGAGATAGATCTTCTCATTCAAATCAGGACGAAAATGGTGAAGGAAAGGATTATCTACTGTTGTGCAAAGGAATTCAGCAAGAAATAATCGCTGTTCAATCGATTTGCCGGCTACCGCTCTTCCAAGTCTGAAGTAATTATAGAGTAATCGCGAGACCGAACGACGATCATTCGAGCCCATTTGCTTATTCCTTTTAAAGAATTCCGGAAGAAATTTGGCAAGAGGTTTATCTGCAGGAAATTTCTCAAAAACCCGCATAAAAGTCCGTAATTGCTGCTCGGCTCTCATTTTACAGGCTGTAATTCAAAATTCTGATATCTCAAAAGCATTAAACCAGTATTCCTGAAACCATATTTAGGATCTTTACTGAATCGGAACTGATTATGAAGTCCGGTGTAAATCTCTTTTACCAGATAATCTGCATACTGCTTATCATACTTTTCAATTAAGGAACCAAAATAGTAAGCGATATCAAAGCCTTTAAATGAATATTCTGATGGTTCCAGACCAAACTCATCACGGTATCTGGCAACAAAATTTTTTACTTTCTGTGCCTTATAATTCACAAAATAGGACGCACTTATACGGGTATTCAAGGTTTGCATCTTCTCTGGGCTAAGATACCTTGCCTTCATCCAGTTAGGGTGTCCAAAAAGTTCGATGCGATATTTCTGATTCTTTAATTTGTATAATTTATCAATAGCAGGAAGCAAAAATGCCCTGTCAGATGAAGTAATTATAACCAGATTTGTCTTTGATGTACTTAAGTATCCTTCTATTCCAATCGCATTCGGGCGTTCTATTATTCGAAATCCAGATCCTGATAATTCTATAATTGATCTTTTAATAAAATTAGAAAATCGTGCGTCATCAGTCCTTTGGGTATTGACCAGAACGATCTGAACCAGTTCCGGTTTATATTGACTATTTATAAATTCAGCAATTTTCCTCCCATGCTGATCAATAGAATTATTGATAGTAACCAGATCAGGATCATTAAATTCTGAAGGCATTGATGCTGCCAGAGGTGAAACTTGAAGGGTTTTACCTAAATCTGCAAATTCAGAAAAGGTCTTTATACCATCCGGAAATACAGGGCCAACAATCAGATCCTTGTTTTTAACAGAAGCAGACATGGCAAGGTTCACTATCTGGGTCTCCTGATTTCGGGTATCAAATACCTGCAGATGATAATTATGACCTCCGGCACTGAGTGAATCCAGCCCGAGTTTAAAACCCTGGTAAAAATCTATTGCCAGATCGGCTTTACTCAGATCACTTTTACGGGATGTTTTTAGATTTAATGTATTAAGCTGAAAAGGCAGCAGAAGTACAATTGAATGATCAATATTCTTTTTAACCGGCTCTTCAACCTTTGGCCTGATTACTTCAACCGGCACAGGTTCTTCAGCCGGTTTGGGAGGAATAACTTTTTTAGAGCATGCTGAAAGAAATATCAGCATGCCTATTAAGATCAGATAATTATTCCCACTCAATCGTTGCAGGTGGTTTGGAACTAATATCATACACAACTCTGTTAATTCCTTTTACATTATTAATTATTTCATTCGAGATTTTAGCCAGAAGATCGTAAGGCAAATGACTCCAATCGGCTGTCATACCATCCACAGAACTTACGGCTCTCAAGCAGATTACATGCTCATAGGTACGTTCATCCCCCATCACACCCACCGACTGTACCGGTAAAAAGATTGCACCAGCCTGCCAAACCTTATCATACCAGCCTGAAGATTTTAAATTGCTGATATAAATGGCATCCGCTTCCTGAAGAATTTCGACCTTCTCAGGTGTAATATCACCCAGAATACGAATTGCAAGTCCGGGTCCCGGAAAAGGATGCCGTCCCAAAAGCGATGCGTCCATTCCTAAGGTTTTACCTACTCTCCTCACTTCATCCTTAAATAAGGTATTTAATGGTTCAACTACCTTAAGCTTCATGAAATCAGGTAAACCACCTACATTATGATGGGATTTAATGGTTGCAGAAGGTCCCTTTACCGACACC
>CAZTRY010000073.1:0-17741 GCA_964616525.1 uncultured Sphingobacterium sp.
AGAATTGAACCACCCAGGTTATTGACTAAATATTTTAGTCCGCTGTTAGCAGCCTTTGTCAGTTTAAAATCAAACTTCAGTTCATAAACAGAAAACTCCTTTTCAGTGACTATGTCCCCTCCCTTAGCCTTCTCACCCGGAATATCTTTCTGAACACTTAAAATTCCATCCTGGATTTGCCAGCCTTCAGCAGGAAATACAGTCCCATTTGCTGCAGTCCAGCCCTTTGAAGATTTTCCATCCCATAACAAACGGTAACCCTGCTTTTTTTCAAGGGCCGACAGATCATTTGTGACC
Organism: uncultured Sphingobacterium sp.; assembly: GCA_964616525.1. Classification (GTDB taxonomy): domain Bacteria; phylum Bacteroidota; class Bacteroidia; order Sphingobacteriales; family Sphingobacteriaceae; genus Daejeonella. The sequence continues at coordinate 298 of CAZTRY010000073.1, forward strand.
ATATTCACCACAAAAATATTTTCTGGAGCAGAAGGCTTCAGATTTTCGGTTTGAATACGAATATTTCTCCATCGTATCTGACGACCCTGGGGCTCAGATGAAGGAATTGCATGAACCTGCATCGCTATAAATCCCTTTGTGGTCATATCATCAATCAGGTGCGAAACCGGAATCCCGTTTACCCAGGTACGAATGCTATTACCAATACATTCAATGCGATACTTATTCCAATCATTAATTTTATAGGCAGTTTTAGCCGCAGGATTCAACTCCAGATTATACAACCAGCCTCTTCTTCCCTCATCATAAACACCACCGCTCCAGGCTCTGGCCGAGGGATCAATCTCCATCTGATAACCATGAACTCTTCCATTCTGATAGTCAGACTTACTCAGGCTTCTGAACTGAATTCCAGAATTCATCAATGGATGTGCCAGCAACTCTACTTCAAGGATGAAATCGCCGTACTCCTTTTCAGTAGCAAGGAAGGAATTGGGTGTACTCGATACAGTAGTCCCGATTATCTCATCCCCTTTGGCTTCATAGGTTGCTTTCCCGCCCAATAGCTTCCATCCGCTAAGATCTTTTCCATTATAAAGGTTCACCCAGCCCGAACCGGATCGCTGTGCAAATACGTTCACTGAAACAAGCAGGAACAAAAAGGTAATTAACTTCGAATACATAGAATTATTTTTACTAAATGTACAAATTCCTGCCAATCAACCTAAGCCAGACCTTAATATATCGTAAGTTCGACAAAACATTTAAAAATCACATAACTGCCTGGCTCAGGCTGGGAAGCATAGCATTGCATTATGCCAGTTTTTTTATAGGCAAAGATAGGTTTGAAGCCAACAACTATGTTTCCTTTTAAGCATTACACATTAAAAAATGTGATTAGAAATCGATTTTAAAACATTTATATGTCGAACTCACGCTGATTTAAGCCTTATTTGATATAAATCAGGGAAACAAATTGGGGTATAATTCGACAGATAAGGATCTGGTACACAATCCGTAGATTTTGGAAAGCAATGCCTGTTTATTATAGGCAAATTCAGCCCTTTCCTCCGGAGTATTTCCGGCAAGAAATCGCGTTCTGGGTCAAACTACGAATAGCCGGAAGATACTTCCTCCAGCAAGGTTTATTTTACGCGGAGCTGTACTGCATCGGGACTGACAAACCCTAGTATTAAAAAAAATATGAGAAAAAAAATAGCCCAATAAGATTTTATATCGAACTCATGTTAATATATACCATCTGATTCAGCTTCCTGAGAATTAGCTTTATAAACTCTTCCGAAAATAGTTTAAATTCAGTCCGAAAAAATCCCTGATATGAAACGACTATATTTTATTTTTACAATACTAACTATGTGCTCCTGCGGTGTTTCCAGAGAGCAGGTCAAAACAGCCCCAACATCTACTTCCAATGAATTAAAGATAATGAGCTATAATATACATATCGGTAATCCTCCCTCAAAACCGGGCCTTATTGATATGGAAGCTATCATCAAAGCAATCAAAAGCGAAAATCCTGATTTGATAGCTTTGCAGGAAGTGGATGTTAACACTGCCCGTTCAGGTAAGATTAATCAGGCAGATATCATTGCAAGAAAACTAGGGATGAACTTCTTCTTTGCAAAAGCAATTGATCATGATGGTGGCGAATATGGAGTTGCTTTATTGTCCAAATTTCCGATCAGCGAAACAAAAATTCATCGCCTGACCACGGTGGCAGGAAGTGGTGGTGAGCCCAGAGTAATCGCAACAGCAAGAATTCTGTTAAAAAACGGCAAATACATTCGTTTTGGTGCCACCCACCTCGACCATCTAAGGAATCCTGTTAACAGGGAAAAACAGATTGAGGAAATTAATAAAATAGGAATCGAGGAAAAACTCCCATTCATCATCGCCGGTGATTTAAATGCAGTAACCGAATCAGCTGAGATACAAAAGCTTGATCAGGTGTTTATGCGTACCTGCAATAAGTGTGAACCAACATTTCCGGTGGTTACACCCAATAGAACCATAGATTTCATCGCATTTAAGAAAACAGATAAGTTCAGTGTGATTGCTCATCGGGCGGTTCAGGAACACTACGCATCTGATCATTTACCGGTTATAGCTTTGTTACGTTTCTAAACCGGCATATTTGAATTAGAATAAACTAGATTTACCATCAGATTATTCAATAAGGAATTCACTATAAATAAAAAAACTATTGTCAGTTAAAAACAAACTAAAAAGCATTCTGATCTTATTTTCAGTGCTATGCTTTCAATCGGATGTATTTGCGCAAAATCTGTTCAGCGGATTTGAACCCCTATTCACAGAACCAAAATCCTATACGCTGTTTAGAACTCCTGATCCTTTAATCATGGATGGAGAACTGAGCGAAAAAAGCTGGCAGGATACTCCATGGACTGAATACTTTATTGATATTGAAGGCAATTTAAAACCTGCTCCAGCCTATAAAACCAGAGTAAAAATGTTGTGGGATGCAAATTATCTTTATGTTGCTGCTGAGCTTGAAGAACCTCATTTATGGGCTAATAAACAGCCTGAAAAAGATATCATATTCAGAGATAATGTGTTCAAAATCTTTATTGATCCTGATAATAATGTGAATGATGATTTTGAGATCCAGATAAATCCGCAGAATAAAATGCTTTTTCTGATCATGAATAAGCCATACAGAGATTCAGGAACACCTGTAACAGGCTGGAATCCAATTGGATATAAATCAGGGGTGAAACTTTCAGGAACAATCAATAATTCGGCAGATACGGATAAAGGATGGCTCGCAGAAATAGCAATACCTCTTGCAGCATTGAAATTCGATCCGCTTAATGCTAAACAAAATACCAACTTCAGAATCAATTTTTTAAGAACCAATTTTGATTTTATTGTAAAGGACGGCGTTTACTCGAAGGCAATGGACAACAATGGCAAGGCTTTCCCTCCTCATTATTCTTGTTTTACATCGCAGGGAATAATTAATATGCATTACCCTGAGCGGTGGGCTTACACTGTATTTTCTGATCAGGCTCCTGCTGCCCAATCAGAAAAATTCAGTCTGCCCTATTCAGAAAAACAAAGAAAGTATTTATGGCTTGCCTATTACAGGCAAAAGGAATTCTTCAAGCTTAATAAAAAATATGCCACAAGTTTAAAGGATTTAAATGTTCCGGAGTCAGGTATTCTGATCGATGGCAAAAGCAATATTTTAACAATGGAAGCCACATCAAGGCAATTTATGGTACTAATCAGAGAAGAAGGCAGTGCAGGTAGTATCAGTGTTGATCATGACGGACTGATCATTTATTAAATACTAAATCTAAAATACTATGAAAATAAAGCTATTGCTGGCATTCGCATTTATGCTTAGCCAGTTGATTAATGAATCATTTGCTCAAAAAACTGAGTTATTGATACTTCCTACAATACATGCCGGACACAAAAGAAATGTCAATTACAATTTTGAGCACGTTAGAAACATCATCAAAAACTATAAACCAGATATCATAGCCTTGGAAATTCGTCCTGAAGATCTGGATCAGGACACAGTTTATCTCCATAAATTCTACAATCCGGAAATGGTCATGTTCTTAAATGAATTCCCTGAAGCGAAAAAGGCCGGAATTGATTTCATGGGTGCTGATGTTGCAGGCAGACCACTGCCTGATAACTTTCTGAAAGATACCCTTAATGAGTTTGGAAAATTCAGGTTAATGAATCAGAAATTAATGCGGGATAGTGCTATTGTTAAAGCCCGGATTGAAAAAGGGCTCCCTGATCTGATCAGTAAAAGAGGTAAAATGATGGCTGGTTTAGGCGCAAACCAATTGATGACCGGAGAATATGATGCCCTGACCGAAGAATTTACAGTATCACAGACTAAAATATTAAGAGGTACTCGCTACCAGTACTATGATGATTTTCAGGTAATGCGGGATCAGAGAATAGCTGATAATGTTCGAGCAATTGCAAGAAAGAATAAAGGTAAACGGATCATTGTACTCACAGGAGCCAATCACAGGAACAGGGCGGTAAAACTACTTGCTAAGTTAAGAACAGTCAACCTGGTGAATCAGGTTCAGGACAAGTGATGAGATTTCATGTTTTTCCTAAACTATCCTTGCTATAATGCACTAATCAAATACAAAAAACTGTTTAATGGTTAAAATCCTTAATTTTGATTAAGGCAACCATGACAAAGCATTTCTATTTCTTAATTATTTCCCTGTTCTCTTTAACTGCAAACGCACAAAAGGTCGGTCTTGTTTTTAGTGGCGGAGGTGCAAAAGGATTGGCACATATTGGAGTCCTGAAGGCGCTAGAGGAAAACAATATTCCAATTGACTATATCGTTGGTACCTCGATGGGCGGGATCGTGGGTGGTTTGTATGCATCAGGTTATAGCCCCGAAGAGATTGAAAGTATTGCACTAAGTCCTGATTTTCAAAGCTGGGTAAGTGGTCATTACAAAAATGAATACCGCTATTTTTATAATAAAAAACCTGAAAATCCTTCCTTTATAACCGCCAAACTGCAGGTAGATACCGGTTTTCAGGTCAAATTACGTTCAAACCTGATCAATGATATCCCATTAAATTTTGCTTTGCTCGAACTATATGGACAGGCCTCGGCAATTGCCAAAGACGATTTTAATCATCTTTTTGTACCATTCAGGTGCATAGTTGCCGATGTATTCTCTCAAAAAATGATTCCGGTATCTAACGGAAATCTGGCAGAAGCTATTCGGGGAACCTTCACAGTCCCGCTTGTTTACCGGCCAGTTAAAGTGAATGATAAATATGTATTTGATGGAGGTTTGTACAATAATTTTCCGGTAGATGTACTAAAGAAAGATTTCAAACCTGATTATATTATCGGAACCAATGTTTCTTCAAAAACTTTCAGTGAATATCCTAAAGAAAACGATGAAAAATTAATGAACCGTTTTCTGGTTTATATGTTCCTTTCAAAAACTGATTCATCTGCAATAGGGAAAAATGGAACCTATATTCAGCCTGATCTTGAAGAATATTCCACCACTAATTTCTCACCTGTGGCAGAACTGATTAAAAAAGGTTATGAAGCTGCACTGGCAGATATCCCTGCAATAAAAAAAGCAATTTCAAGAGAAATTACAAAAGATGATCTGAATAAAAAAAGAGCGGCCTTCAAGGGACGATTAGGGTTTCTGGAGTTCAATAATATCATTGCGAGCGGAGTAAATTCCAAACAGAAAGATTATGTTGAGCGGGTTATACAGAATACAATTGATGTATTTAGTAGTTTGGAAGAAGTTAAAAAAGGCTATTACAAATTAGTGGCTGATGATAATTTCGAAACTGTTTATCCCAGAATAAAATATGAAACTGAGAAGGATCTATATAATTTTGAGGTACAGGTTCAACCGGAAAAAAACTTCAAAATAGATTTTGGAGGTGCAATTTCGACAAGACCAATTAGTAATGCATATGTAGGATTACAGTATAACTATCTTCGGAAGAAGTCCTATACCTTCTCTGCCAATTTTTATGCAGGAGGATTTTATGAATCTGCCCAGACCAGTGCAAGGGTAGACTTCCCAAGCAAACTTCCGGTGTATTTAGAGGCAGAAATGACCTATAATCACTGGAACTATTTTAACAAAAGTCAGATATTCATTCAAAATATTAAACCATCTTTTATTGAGCAGTCAGATCGCCGGATCGTTTTGAAACTGGGAATACCATTCACCAAAAATGGAAAACTGGAAGCCCAGGCAGGATTCATAAGCTTTGATGACCAATTCAGTCCGAATCAGCGCTTTACCTTTGGAGACATCATGGACTTCAGTAGTTATAATGGTTTGATGGGCTCATTAAATTATACGCGAAATTCATTAAACCGAAGACAATATGCAAGCAGTGGATCATCTATTCAGGTCGGCATAAATATGTATTCAGGTACTGAATCCTATTCACCCGGAAATATCTTCAGGGAAGAACCGGGTTTTACCAGGATACAGAAAACAAAGACCTCTCGCGAATGGATAAAAGCCATGGTTAGCAGGGAATCCTATGTTTTAAATTCAAAAAGCTATTCATTAGGCTTCCTGACCGAAGCAGTATTTAGCAATAAACCGCTTTTCAGCACTTACAAGTCAACCCTGTTGAGTGCCCCGGCATTTAATCCCTTGCAGGATTCAAAATCCTCCTACATTGAATATTTCAGGGCGAATTCTTATGGAGCAATTGGCATAAAAAATGTATTTCATCTGTATAAAAAACTTGATTTACGGGCAGAAGGATATGTTTTCCAACCATTCAGAATATTTCAGTTAAATAATTTACAATCAGTTAGTTATGCCGGAATATTTACAAAAAGCTATTATGCTGCAACTGCCGGACTTGTTTATAATACACTTGCAGGCCCCTTAAGTTTAAGCCTTAATCATTATTCTGAGGAGCAAAAACGATTTGGACTAATGTTCCATATCGGTTTTTTAATTTATAATAAACGATCATTCGAATGAGATTTGTCAAACTTGCACTGCTTTCACTTTCAATACTATTAATTTGTGAATCAGCATACACTCAAAGCAATACAACTGCCGGAACAAGGCTTACCATCAATAATTTTATTGCTAAGGAAAACCTTTATAAGACTAATCAGTTAGCAATTTATGCTGCCGATTCGCTTGAAAACCCGATTGAAAATATCAGCGGTACATTTATGTTTAGCATCAACGGATTTGAGAAGGAACTAAAATTCAAAAATGGACTTGCCCTTATCGATCAGCCAATTAGTAAATCAACCTTTATTTATCTAAGACATGAAAATGAATCTGGAAGTCAGGGTAAATTATATTATGTGTTCAAAAAGTATGACTTTCTTAAACCGATAAAAATCAGTTGGTTAATACTGGTGCTTGTACCAGCCATAATTATTTTACTGGCAATGATGTTTAGAAAATTTATAATAATAGGAGGAATTTTGCTAATCATCATGTTTTACTTCAATACCAGTAATGGACTAAAGATTTCTACTTTTTTTGACACTGTATTTGATGGGCTTAAGAACTTATTTTAGGAAAAGGATAATAGGGCGATTATTACCCGGGTATAGATTTGAAAGAATTCTTTAAAGAATAATATAAGTCAATCTATGTGCTTAGCAACTGATCGCTGGATATTCTCAACTATTGAACTCAATTAAATTACCCAATAATTGACACTAAAAGGGCATACCAATGCCAAAGTTATACTGAACAAAGCGATAAACATCAGGACGGTGTGTATTGGCAAAGTTATCTTTAAATTCATTTTTATTGAAAAGATATTTAATGACATATTGGTCTGAACCGCTGAATTGCGGATCTTTTACCTTTATTCCGGCATCCAGTCTGAAAACAAAATAATTGAGGTCAAAACGTAAACCTGCACCCATACCAATTGCCAGTTGATTAAAAATTTGATTGAATTTAAATTCACCACCCGGATTCTCGACGCTTACATTTCTCCTCCAAATATTCCCAAAATCAGTAAATGTGGCGCCTTTTACCTTAGCACCCATAAAACTATTTATAATTTTGAATCGATACTCAAAATTCCCTTCCAGCTTATATTCACCTAACTGATCCAGATTCCGAAGATTTGCTCTGAGAGTATCGGCCTTACCATCTGTCCCCAACACAGCCCTGTTATAGTTACCCGGACCTAAAGTACGTGCCTGCCATGCCCTGACACCACTTGAACCTCCGGCAAAAAAGTTCTTTTCAAAAGTCAACAGGTCGCTATTCCCATAAGCCAGTCCAATTCCCGGATTCAAACGGGCAACGAATTGCCTATCGCCACCGAAATAGCGGTAGTATCGTATGTCCAGCTCAGTTTTCACATATTGCTGATAAGGTAGTCCCAAAATTGTCCGAAATCCATCAGCATCTCTTTTAAATTTGATCAGCTTATCAAGAATTCCAAGAGAATTTCCGGCAAAGTCTACCTCTCCCCTGAAAAAAAAGAAATTATTGTAATTATCAAGTCTATTGGCATTATAAGTGAAGGCGTATTGGCTGCCCAGATTAAAAAATTGACGGTCATTGGTTTTAACATATAAACCAAAGCCTCGCTGCAATAAGCTATCTCTAAAAACCGGGTCAAGTACTCCCTTTCTAAATTCTATATTGATTGGGGTATAGGAATGACGTTTTGATTTGGTTTCAACCCAATCGTATGTAATTGAATTTATAAATACCCGGCTTCTGAATGCAGACCGCTGGTCAAAGGATTGCATACTACTCGATATTGTCGTATGAGGCATCCCATTTCTTCCAATATCCGGGATTCTGAATGGGACGAGTAATTTCGGAAGTACCAGGTTAACTCCAAGCTGAAGATCCCGGCTGAAAACCCGGTCCAGTAACCTTTTATCTGAGGTGGCATCAAATAAAACACCATATTTCGCTTTTACTTCGAGAAGCTCGGCACCACCAAAAAGATTTCTGTTGGTATAAGTATTACCAATATTAAACCCGTTCCGCCCAGAGTTGAAGGTGTATTCCCCTTCGATCCTGTTACTCATCCGCTTCAGTGGTGAAATATCGTACCTGGGATTTAGCTTATTTGTACTGTCACTGGATTTTGTATAATCAATTTTCAGGTTTCGGAAAACATTCAGATCATAAAGACGATCATATGTAAGTTCTTCATTTTCAATATTATAGATATCATCCTTTTTCAAAAAGATAAATTTTCTAATTGGCTTTGGTTTGAATTTGCCAGAGTAATCAGTAAAACGAAACTGGGAATCTACCTGTAAGGTGTCTGCTTTTAATCCTTCAAGCTTACCTTCACTGGTCCGGATAGTTACCTGACTGTTGTTTATGGTATAAATCTGGTGTGCCGACTTTCCTTCGGGATTGCCAAGAAACAACTTCAGGTCTGCCAGGCTACCGGATAAATTACTGTCTACATCAAACCTTACATACTGACGGACATAATCAAAATATCCGTTTTTTTTCATCATCCGATAAATCTGTTCACGTTCCAATGCAAGTGAATCTGAATCAAAACGAACTCCTTCCCGGATATGGCTGGAGTTCGCCCGATTTTTTTCATACATCGCTAAAACGACGGAATCAGCGATTTGATAATTTATTTTTCTGATTTTAAATTCCGGGCCTTGAGTGGCTGCAAAGTTGATAATTGCATGTTTATCCTTAACTTCTATTTCACTTTTAACTTTAGCATTGAAAAAGCCTTTGGTTGCCAGAAATTTTTCTATCTGAACCCTGGATATCTCTACCAAAGAGCTATCAAGCAAATGCGGAGCTTCCCCTATGGCTTTTACCTTGCCGGTTCTGTATTTACCATTTCTTGTGTTGAAGGTATTGTATAAGGCCAGATTCAATCGTGAGTTTGAGCGTATATCACTTTGAACAAAGGTTAATGCAGTTTCTTGAAATTGTTTATCTACCCCTGTTAGCTCAACCTTTTTAACAAGCGCCTGACCTTCTGCAAGATATCGTGTTGCATTACACGAGCTTAAGATTAATAAAATCAAAAGCAGTATACTTGTAAGACAGGAATTACGGTAGATAAAGTATGATCTCAAAGTCTCAAATAAGTTTTATAAAATCTTTACATCAAAAAAAAGTCCGAAAAGAAAAGGGCCTTTTCATCGTTGAAGGCTTAAAATCGATTCTGGAATTTATAAATTCTGATTATGTTATTGATTCCGTATTTTACACAGAAAACTTAATGCCAAAGTTGGGCAATTTATCACGAAATATAAAGTCAGTTGAAATTACTGAGTCAGAATTATCCAGAATAAGTGCATTAAACACTCCACAGGCTATACTAGCCGTTGTTCAAATACCCAAACAAGACGATTTAAGCATTAATAAACTAAATGGTCCATTCCTCATTGCCCTGGATGGTATACAAGATCCGGGCAATTTGGGCACGATTATTCGCACTGCAGACTGGTTTGGATTGAGCACGATTTTATGTTCAATGGATACTGCTGAGGCATATAATCCTAAAGTAGTGCAGGCAAGTATGGGGTCATTGTCACGGGTGAATATTATCTATACCTCTCTTGGAGATTTTCTGGATCAGACTAATCTTCCGGTTTATGGTGCATTACTTAATGGGAACTCGGTTTACGAAACCAATTTCAGGCAAGCAGGAATTATATTATTGGGCAATGAAGGGAAAGGAATTAGTGAAGAACTTCAAGGCAGAATCAATTATCCAGTCACGATTCCCAGGTTCGGAAACGCAGAATCTCTGAATGTTGCCATTTCTGCATCTATTTTTTGTTCAGAATTGAGAAGAAAATCATAAAATTTGTTGGGTAGCAATAATTAATTGCTACTTTTGCATTCCTTAATACATAAGGTCGGGTGGCCGAGTGGCTAGGCAGAGGTCTGCAAAACCTTTTACAGCGGTTCGAACCCGCTCCTGACCTCAATTAAAATATTAAATTAGAAACCATGGGCGTTACACGTTTAAAAAGAAAAGACAGAAAAAATAAAACCACTTCACGTTTAGAAGTTCAGTTTTTAAAATTAGGCCGGAATATTGAAACCGGAAGCCGTTCAGCAGAACCTGCTACCGGACAAATAGCTAAAAACAATGCGGTTCTTGCTGCTATTGAAGCTGCTGCTAAAAAATAATTAGCTTTATCTAAAATATTCAATCCTGGTCCTTACAGATCAGGATTTTTTTTGTCCGGTGTTTTTTAAAAATATACCGTTCACTAATTATAGATCAGGTATTTTACTGATTCGTTTTTTTTTGGCTAAATTCATCACATCAAGAAACGCTGACAGGGTTTAGAACCCTGTCAGCGTTTTAGTCCATTTTGGAACTAATTTGAAATATTCAATCCTGGTCTTTTCAGCTCAGGATTTTTTTTGTCCGGTAATTTCTAAAATCATACCGTTCACTAATTATTCCAAGTGTTTTAAAGATTCGTTTATTTCCCATGGTTAAATTTATCGTAAACGCTGACAGGGTTTAGAACCCTGTCAGCGTTTTGGAACAGCATTTTGGGAATAAAAACTTAAATCATGAAAAAAAACACAGCGCTTTTAGCACCCGACACATATTACCATATATTTAACAGGGGTATCAATAAGGAGACTCTATTTAAAGAAAAAAGAAATTATACCTACTTCCTGAATAGATACTTAAAGTTCATAAGCCCAATCGCTCGTACATTTGCTTTTTGTCTTCTAAAAAATCATTTCCACTTCCTGATTTGTACCCGGTCTGAGGAGACTTTGAAGAAATGTGTACCACCCGACAAGTTATACTCTTCAGAACAAATTATCAGTTTACAATTCAGTCACTTATTTAATAGCTATGCTCAGGCTATCAATAAAAGGTTTTCAAGAACTGGTGGATTATTTGAAACACCATTCAGAAGAATTGAAGTCAATGAAGAGTATTACTTAATTCAACTAATTGCATATATCCATCTCAATCCTTTTAAACACGGTTTTACGAAAGATTATATTAATTACCTCTATTCTTCATATCATTTATTGCTTCAGGGGAAAAGCAAAATCCTGGAGACCAATACTGTCATGAACTGGTTCGGAGGCCCACAACTATTCAGCAGTTTTCATGATAACTGGTCTGAAACACTAGATTTTAATTCAAAAATGACTTTTGATTTTGATTAGGAAACGTTGACAGGGTTTTGAACCCTGTCAACGTTATAAAACCCTGTCAGCGTTGAGCAGCGTGATTAAGACCCCTTCTGGGTTAACAAGTACTTCAGTATTTTTTTGATCAAACCGGGACCCTCATAAATAAATCCGGTATAGATCTGAATCAAAGAGGCACCGGCCCTGATTTTCTCCAAAGCATCCTCTGGACTATGGATTCCACCTACACCAATAATTACAAAGCTTTTACCAGATTGTTCTGAAAGATACCTGATCACCTCTGTTGACCGTTTTGTTAAGGGTTTGCCACTTAAGCCTCCACTTTCATTTTTCAGGCTTTCAGGGGCTGATAAACCCTCTCTCGACAGAGTAGTATTCGTAGCAATTACCCCTGCGATTTTAGTTTCCTTTACAATCTCAATAATATCATCCAACTGACTATTAGTAAGATCGGGTGCTATTTTTAAAAGAATGGGGCGAGATATATCGTTCTTTCTGTTTCGCTGCTGCAGGGTATTCAATATGTTTTTAAGTGGCTCCTTCTCCTGTAATTCGCGTAATCCGGGGGTATTGGGAGAACTTACATTGACAACAAAATAATCGACAACATCGAACAAACGGTCGAAACACTTGATATAATCGTTAACCGCATCCTCATTCGGGGTATGCTTATTTTTTCCAATATTTCCACCGATAATCATTCCCTTCCTATCCATCCTCTTCAGGCGATCAGCTGCCACATCAACCCCCTGATTATTAAATCCCATCCGGTTGATAAGTGCATCATCTGATGGCAATCTGAACATTCTGGGTTTCTCATTACCTGGCTGAGGCAAAGGCGTGACCGTACCAATCTCAATAAAACCAAAACCAAATTCAGCAAGATCCTCCACCATGGTGGCGTTCTTATCGAACCCTGCAGCCAAACCAAGCGGATTCTTAAATTTCAAACCCATTACTTCTCTTTCCAAACGCTTATCCTCAAGTTGAAAGGAAGATTTTAATAAAGACTTAACTCCCCAAATACGATTCACTCTGCGCAATCCCCCGGTCACCAAATAGTGTATATTTTCGGGGTCGAATTGGAATAAAATGGGTTTGATCAGCTTGTACATAAAGCGAAGTTACAGGTTTGATTCAGATTTTCATTTCGGGTTTTAGAAAACATCAGCCCATATATGATGAAATCCCAATCCGCAACAATCATCAGGCTGAAAAAATGATCGTAACAATTAAATTACTTTACATTATTTTAATACCGGCTTGCAATTTCATTATATATAATTTACATTACGGTGACACTAAAATAATGACTGAAGAAAAATGGCTTTAACTGAACAAATGCAAGGCCAGGGAACGTGGCTGTTTAAACATCGTGGAGTATTACCTCTTATCATTTTTGTGATTGGAGCGGGTCTGTTTTTAAAGAACGAATCAAGTCCGGAGAACTGGATCCTTAAGGAAGAAGTACACCATTATCTGTTCGAATTATGTTGCCTGATGGTATCTTTTTTAGGCTTCTTCATCAGGATATACACTGTAGGTTATAGCCGACCAAATACATCGGGAAGGAATACAAAGCAACAGGTTGCTGATGAACTCAACACAACCGGCATTTATTCGATTGTTAGAAATCCGCTCTATGTCGGAAACTTCTTTATGTGGCTTGGAATAGCAATGCTTACAGGTAATTTCTGGTTTATTATTGCTTTTATTTTATTCTATTTTCTCTATTATGAAAGGATAATTTTCACGGAAGAGCAATTCCTGAAGAATAAATTCGGCGAAACTTATATAAATTGGGCAAGCAAAACACCAATAATTGTCCCAAAATTCAGCTCCTTCATAAAGTCTGAATACAGTTTTAACTGGAAAAAAGTCTTACGTCAAGAGAAAAACGGATTTGCTGCCCTTATGATCATTTTTTGCCTGTTTGATATCGCAGGAGAGCTGATCAAAAAGCAACCCAATATCAATGAGACTCTTCAATCGTTTGGGATATTTTCTGTAATAGCCTATTTCATACTAAAATTTATAAAATACAAAACAAAACTACTTCAGGATCCTGTTTAAATCTCGGGCAGAAATAAAATACTTTTTCTTAAAGGAAGCACCGCTTAAGGCTATGATTATCCACAGAGATTTTCCATAAGCCTGGATATCTACACCTTCAGATTCTTCCTAATTGGTAAACACCTCGTCCGCGTGCACAATCCGGACAAGAGGAATAAAACATAGCGGTATTCTCCCCTACTCATAGAGATATTTTATGCATCGATGAATCAATTTGAATTCAAATTCAAATGAATAATTTTATCACTCAAAGGCTTATCGAGATCCAAGCCAATAATTAGTACCGATAAAATTTCTGGTTATTTTGAGGTATAGTCTGCGTCTTAATAAATATAATCTATAAATCCGTACTTTTGCGGCAAATGATTGCAATAAACAACTTAACGTTCGAGATCGGTGCAAGGGCATTATACGACGAAGCAAACTGGCATATCAAACCAGGTGAAAAAATTGGCTTAATTGGTGCAAATGGTACCGGAAAAACCACGCTGCTAAAAATAATTGTTGGCGACTACGCACCAACCCGTGGTACAATTTCCATGGCTAAGGATATCAAAATCGGATACCTTAATCAGGATCTGCTATCCTACCAGTCTGACAAGAGCATCTTACACGTTGCAATGGAAGCATTTGATCGTCAGAATCAATTGCATACCGAAATTGAAGCTATTTTAAAGAAATTAGAAACAGAATATACCGACGATTTAATCAATAAATTAAGCGATAAGCAGCATGAGTTTGAGGCCCTCGACGGATATAATATTGAATATCGTGCGCATGAGATTATGGCCGGACTAGGCTTCAGCGAAACAGATACCCATCGTACGCTTTCAGAATTTTCTGGAGGATGGCGCATGCGTGTTATGCTCGCACGGATTCTTCTTCAAAACCCTGATATCCTACTGCTTGATGAGCCTACTAACCACCTTGATTTACCTTCCATCAAATGGCTGGAGACCTATCTTCAAGCCTTTGAAGGCGCAATTGTAATTGTATCTCACGACAGGTATTTTCTGGATCGTGTAGTCAAGAAAATTGTTGAATCAAGAAAAGGAAAATTGATTCCTTATGCCGGGAATTACAGCTTTTATGTAGAGGAAAAGGGACTAAGGGAAGAAATACAAAGCGGGCAGTTCAAGAATCAGCAGGCCAAGATCAAACAGGAAGAGCGTTTGATTGAACGATTCAGAGCAAAAGCCAGCAAAGCCAAGATGGCCCAGTCCCGTATTAAAGCACTTGAGAAGATGGAACGTGTGGATGATGTTGATGATGATAATCCATCTGTAAATTTCAGTTTCAAATTCAGCAAACAGTCGGGCAGGCACGTAATCAGGATCGAAGATCTGACAAAAGCTTACCCTGGTGTACCAATCGTACACAATGCAACAGCAACCATTGAAAAAGGTGATAAAATAGCCCTGATTGGTGCAAATGGTCGTGGTAAATCAACTGTATTGAGAATCATTGCCGGTGCTGACAAGAACTTTACAGGAATGTGCGAAACCGGGCATAATGTAACTCAAACCTTTTTCGCACAGCATCAATTGGAGGCATTGCACCTTGAAAATTCAATCCTTCAAGAGCTGCAAGCATTTGCTCCTAAACATACTGAGACTGAACTTCGTTCCATTTTAGGTTGCTTTCTATTTACCGGAGATGATGTTTTCAAAAAGATCAAGGTTCTTTCGGGAGGAGAAAAATCACGTGTAGCACTGGCAAAAGCCTTAACTGCTGATGCAAACTTCCTCATCCTGGATGAGCCCACCAACCACCTGGACATAGCATCGGTAAATATCTTGATCCAGGCATTAAAACAGTATGAGGGTACATTCATTGTGGTTTCACACGATCGGTATTTGCTTGATAATGTGGCTAATAAGATCTGGTTTATCGAAGATCAGGAAATTAAAGAATACCCTGGAACCTATGCTGAATACGAGGAATGGAACTCCAAAAGAGTTTATGTCCCTAAAGCAGTAGCCCCGGCCCCTAAAAAGGAGGAAAAAAAGGAAGAAAAGCCTAAAGTCCAAATCGAAAACAAGGGAAATGAACTTAAAAAGCTGAATCAGACCCTTCAAAAACTGGAAGAAGATATCGCTGAATTGGAAAAATCAGTAAAAGATGCTGAAGCAGAACTATCCAAAGAAGAAATTTATAGCGATCCTGAGAAACTATCTGAAGCGAACAGACGTTATCAGCAATTGAGTCCGCGTTTATTGAAAGCCCAGGCTGAATGGGAACGCATGGCCGAAGAAATTATGGAACTTGAAGGAAAATAAAGCCTTCTGTTCTATACAGGGCAGGGACATAGAATATAATTATATGAAGAAATTTTTGTTTCTGCTCTCTCTTTTACTGCTAACATCAGGCATACAGGCACAAAAGAAAGCGCGTGTCCGCCCTGCTGAAGCTCCTCAGAATATTACCCGGTATGAGAATTATACCTATATCCCTGAAATCAAATCCGTAGAATTTTATAACCGAAATAAGGAACAATCCATTCCCGTTTACATCTTGGGGAGTCAGGACAATTTGATTCTGGGATTTGACGACCTGCGTGCAGGAAGCCGTAATATCAGCTATTCCATTGAGCATTGTGATTCTGAATGGAATAGCAGCCGCCTCTCTCCTATTGATTTCGTCGATGGATTCAGCGAAGACCGGATCAATGATTACCGTAATTCCTTTAATACCCTACAGAAATTTACTCATTACGAGCTGAGTCTGCCAAACCTGACCATCAAGCCCAAGCTCTCCGGGAATTATTTGCTTAAAGTTTATGAGGACAATGATCCGCGTAAAATACTGATTACCAAAAGATTCTTTGTTGTTGCACCCATCGTAGGCATTGCCGCAGAACTGAACAGATCCAATACTGTGGCTAATCGTGATCAGATGCAGAAACTTAATGTTTTGGTCAACCACGGACAGGTACAGATTAATAATCCATACCTGGATGCGAAGATAAAAGTACTGCAGAACGGTAGATTTGATAATGAACAGATTCTTAAGCGGCCTACCTTTATCAGGCCAAGCCAGCTGATTTATAACGACCTGAGGGCATTGGACTTTAAAGGCGGCAATGAGTTCAGGCGTTTCGATATCCGCAGTCTGCGATTCCGTACAGAAGAGGTCGCCCGCATCATACAGGATACCGCTAATACCGTGATTCTGCAGGGGGATATTGAAGAGAACAGACCAGGATATACCTTTAATTATGATGAAAATGGTGCTTTTTTCATTCGCAATACGGATGGCAGGGATAACCGTACGGATGGAGATTATGCCTCAGTCTATTTATCCCTGAATGCTCCTAAACCATCAGATAGCGGAAATGCCTATGTTGTTGGTCAGTTCAATGATTATCGTCTAATCGACAAGCTGGAATACGATGAAGTCAGAAAACGATTTACAGGGATGATCTTTGTAAAACAGGGTCTGACAGATTATCATTACATCTGGGTAAATGGAGATGGTAAAACCAGGGACGATGTGATCTTTGACGGCTCCCATTATGAAACAGAAAACGATTATCAGATCTTTTTTTACTACCGAAAACCGGGTGGCAGATGGGAAGAATTAATCGGTTTTAGTCAGATTAATACGGTAAAACGCTAGTGCGGATCAGGTCCGCACTGACAACAAGCGGATCAGGTCCGCACTGACAACAAGCGGATCAGGTCCGCACTGACAACAAGCG
>CAZTRY010000073.1:17841-18044 GCA_964616525.1 uncultured Sphingobacterium sp.
GATCAGGTCCGCACTGACAACAAGAGGATCATAATTTGAAAAAGCAAATCTCTAAACACCCTTTTTCAAATTCTAAGAGAAATTTATGATGCCGTATGCCTGAATCAATTCCTCAAACTGAAATTGTACCTTTGCCTAATGAGCAAACTCAATAAAAGCCCTAAAGAGTCATTCACTATTATGAATGAGCTGGTACTACCAAA
>CAZTRY010000074.1:0-17532 GCA_964616525.1 uncultured Sphingobacterium sp.
CTCAGTAAGTTAGAGTGTTAGCATAGAGATTGCTTCGCTGCGCTCGCAATGACAATACGCTGCGCTCGCAATGACAAAACCCTGTACTCGCAATGACAAAACGCTGCGCTCGCAATGACAAAGAGCAACGGCAGTTAAATTAAAGCCTATTTCTTTCATTGTAATATTTATCAGATTCCATTTAGGGAACGGTATGTATTATTACGTTTTATGGCTGACTGTCGCGTGTAGGAGGTACGACTATGTCATTGCGAGGAGGCACGACGAAGCAATCTCATGTAAGTTAGAGTGTTAGCATAGAGATTGCTTCGCTGCGCTCGCAATGACAAAACCCTGCGCTGGCAATGACAAAACGCTGCGCTCGCAATGACAAGACGCTGCGCTCGCAATGACAAGACGCTGCGCTCGCAATGACAAGACGCTATGCTCGCAATGACAAGACGCTGCGCTCGCAATGACAAAACGCAGCGCTCTCAACTACAAAACTCTAATTGCGCAATGACAAAACACTGTGTAGGTAATAACAAAACCCTGTGTAAACAATGACATGTTTCCTGCCTTCAACCTATATCACAATACTTACAAGGTTAAATCTACAAATTTCTTAAATTCGCTCCATACAACATTTACATTGGCAAAACCTATACTCGTACTGAAATTCGGCACGGCATCGATCACTACTCCTAAAGGTGAACTGGATGAGATTGTGATCGGAGAAATTGCCCGGCAGGTGGCATTGATACATAAAGACTATAATCTGGTGATTGTTTCATCGGGAGCTGTTGCTGCGGGCAAAAAATTCCTGAAGAATTATGGCGGCACCCTGAATGAAAAGAAAGCGGCAGCATCAATCGGGAATCCGCTTTTATTGAATACTTACGCTAAATATTTTTTGCCTCATGGCATTGCTATCGCTCAAAGTTTATGTGAGAGGCATCACTTTTCAAACCGGAATCAGTTCCTGCAGCTCAAACGGACTTACGAAGAGTTATGGAGCAGTGATATTATTCCGATTGCGAATGAGAATGATGTGGTCAGTAGTCTGGAGCTGAAATTCTCCGACAACGATGAATTGGCTACCTTGATTGCTGCCGGATTTGGAGCTTCGCAGATACTATTCAGTACCTCAGTGCCGGGAGTCCTCGACAGTTCCGGTCAGGTGATTCCTGAGCTTGACACTTCAGATAAGAAGGTTCTTTTACTTGCAAATAAAGAGAAATCGGCATCGGGATTGGGTGGCATGACCTCCAAGCTGAATTTTGCACGATTGGCCAATCAAATGGGTATCCGGGTGGTGATCTTCGGTATCAGAACTGAAGATGGTATTCTGAAGGCCCTTGATGGAAAGACAGGTACTTTATGCCTGCCACAAAAAAGCACTTTGCCTGCGCGAAAAAAATGGCTGGCAAGTGGAAGTCTGGTTCGTGGTCGTATTCAAATTGATTCGGGTGCCTGCAAAGCCTTGCAAAAGCGGCATAGTCTGCTTGCCGTCGGAATTAAATCAGTGCTGAATGATTTTGAGAACGGAGAGATTATTGAAATTCTTGATGAGGAGAATAATGTGGTGGCGGTTGCTCAATCAAAAATTGATTCAGCTATGCTGGCCAGTGATACCAAAGTAAAGAATCTGGAAGTGGCACATGCCGATAATATAGTATTGTTATAATTTTAATCATGGAATCGATAATCGCTCTTCTTGAGCAAGCCTCAGAAGCCACAATAGCTGTTAAGAGCTTGAGTGATGATAAGAAAGAAGATATACTCAGAGCCCTGGCTGCAAAGCTTAGGGAAAATAGTATGGGCATTCTTGCCGAAAATCAACTGGACCTCGACCGTATGCCGGATACTGATCCTAAAAAGGACCGGCTTTTACTTACGGCCGCAAGGATAGAAGACCTGGCAAAAAGTGTGGAAGAGATTGCTGCACTTCCTGATCCGAGTAATCGGCTGCTTTCTGAAAAGATTCTTGATAATGGCCTGCTGGTACAGAAAATTACTGTCCCTTTGGGTGTTGTAGGTGTAATTTATGAGTCGCGACCAAATGTGACCGTTGATGTGGCTGCTTTGTGCATTCAATCAGGAAACGTTTGTCTTCTTCGTGGTGGTACCGATGCTTTTTATACCAATTCTTATCTGGTCGCATTGATACAGGAGGTACTGGCAAGTTTTGATCTGGATGTAAGTATTGTTCAACTGCTTCCTGCCGACCGGAAATTTATGCCTGAGCTGCTTACGGCAACTAAGTACGTGGATATTTTAATCCCCAGGGGCTCACAGCAACTGATCGATTATGTGCGCGAACATGCTTCTGTTCCGGTGATTGAAACCGGAGCCGGCGTATGCCATACTTATGTAGAGACATCTGCCAATCTGGAAAGTGCAGCAAATATTGTGACTAATGCCAAAGTTACACGCCCCTCAGTTTGTAATTCATTAGATACAGTCATAGCTGATCGAGAAATTCTTAAGGCTTTGCTTAGTTTACTTGCACCAAAACTGGAAGCTTATCAGGTTGAAATTTTTGCAGATCCTGAATCCTACCTGGTTTTGAAAGGTCTGGAATATCCGTATCTCAAAGAGGCTGTTGAAGAAGATTTTGGACGGGAGTTTCTCGATTTTAAATGTTCCGTAAAAACAGTGGATAATTTTGATGAGGCTGTAAAGCATATCCGGAAATTTTCATCTAAACATTCTGAGGCCATCGTATCCAGCAATATGGAATACTGCGAGCGTTTTCTGAATGAAGTGGATGCAGCAGCTGTCTATACCAATGCCTCTACCCGTTTTACTGATGGCGGTGTTTTTGGCCTGGGAGCTGAGATCGGAATTTCTACACAAAAACTGCATGCACGTGGTCCATTTGCACTTGAGAAACTGGTGACAGAGAAATGGATTGTGAGGGGGAATGGACAGGTGAGGTAGTGTTCAATGGACAGTTGACAGTTGACAATGGACAGTTGAGAACTTACGAAAATCTGTTACATTGGGACGAAGGGTTAACTAGAATTCGGTCAATTGGTAGAGCCACTTATCTGGAGAGTAACAATAAAATCAAATAACAAACCCTTTACAGGCAAATGCAAACCGGACTTAGAACAGTTAACGTTACCCGTTATGTTACCCCGCTTCGGGAAGGAGGTTCTATGCCTGCTATCGCAGAGGCGGATGACGGGTTTTTGTATGTAATCAAGTTCCGTGGTGCGGGGCAGGGGCCAAGAGCTTTAATTGCCGAACTTATTGGCGGGGAGATTGCCCGGACTTTGGGTTTAAATGTACCCGAACTTGTATTCGCCACTTTGGATGAGGCTTTTGGCCGTACTGAAGGGGATGAGGAGATACAGGACTTGCTTAAGTTCAGTGTCGGACTAAATCTTGGTCTGCATTATCTATCCGGTTCTATTACTTATGATCCTGCAGTAAATAGTATTGATGAGACTTTAGCCTCTAAGATTGTCTGGCTGGATGCTTTACTGATGAACATGGATCGTACCTGCCGGAATACTAATATGCTCATCTGGCATAAGGAATTGTGGCTGATTGATCATGGCGCTTCACTTTATTTTCACCATTCCTGGCAAAACTGGGAAGAGCAGGCTATGAAGCCATTTACTCTGATTAAGGATCATGTTTTATTAGCCCATGCAAATGATATTGAGCGTATTGATAAACAATTAAAAGCTTTGCTTAGCGTAGAGCGGATCAAAGAAATTGTATCCCTGATTCCGGATGAATGGCTTGAAGATTCTGTTTTTCAGACTAAGGAAGAACATCGTGATGCCTATGTCAGCTTTCTGCAAAGACGTATAGATAAATCAGAAATTTTTGTAAACGAAGCCCTGAATGCAAGAGAAATACTTATTTGAGTATGCCGTCATCCGCCTTGTACCGAGGGTGGAACGTGAGGAGTTTTTGAATGTGGGAATAATTCTTTATTGTTCCGCTCAGAAATTTCTTCAGGCAAAATTCATGCTGGATGGGGAAAGGCTGAAAGCCTTTTCTCCGGGAATCGACCTTTCAGAAATGGAAGATAATCTGGAGGCGTTTTGCCAGATTAGTATGGGTAAAAAGGAGGCAGGCCCAATAGCTAAACTTGATCAGGCTTCCCGTTTCAGATGGCTTACTGCTACCCGGAGTACAGTTCTGCAAACCTCAAAAGTTCATCCCGGTTTTTGCGAAGACGCAGCAGAAACGCTGGAAAGGTTGTTTAAAGAAATGGTACTGATTAGTTGAGAGTTGAGAATCATTGGTGTCCGGAGAAAATTGAAGTTTTAGGAATTATGGTCCTAATTCTAACTTATAATTATTCTCTTTACTTTTCCTTCAGCAGAAAAGTAACAAAATGCCGCCGCTGCACCTGATGCTATTAAAGTTAATGGTTTGGCCTTGACTGTGCCTACCGCACCAGCTGAGGCGGAAAAAAAAGTTAACGGAGATTTTGTGCTTAGGCCAAAGCTTATGAACATTCCTGTCATTATAGGTAAATATAGTGCAGCTTTTAAGTCAGTGAATGTGGTAAAATTGACATTATCCTGAAAGGGGGCTTGCTTTTTATGTTACACTTAAAAACATACTAAATTGCATATAAGCGACCAATTTATCTGAAATTATATTTTACCCGGACACTAGTGATTGAGAGTTGACAATTTCTAGTGTCCGGGAAAGCTTGAAATGGAATTTCATGAGAGCAGGGAGGTTCCAGTTGGAATCTGAATATTATCATTAAAGGTGTTTTTGGGGACATTTAGATCCTGGCGAATTCAGGATCTCCAAACGCTAGAAAAATGCATTGTCATCCGATTTTATCGGATCTGGCGAAGGCCAGATCCGACTATCTATTAAATAATGACATTCAGCGAAAGCTGGAATCTCCTTGCCTTTAAAAAAGGCTTTTCAACTGCTAACTATCCACGCTTTCAGAAGCAGGAAGCTTACAAATATTCCTCCGTGTCAATAGCATGCCAAGTGTAGATTCAAATCATTAATCAGGTTTGGTTGTAATCACAATTACTCCGTTTCGGCCTTTTTCTCCAAATTTGTTCAAAGCTTTTTCGCCCTTAAATACTTCAATGGTAGCAATTGCCATTACAGAAAGGTCGTTTAATACTGATTTTTCTACTTCCTTTCCATTGAGAAGAATCAGTTCATTATTATTTAAACCGCCGAGAGATACTTTTTCGTTCTGCGCTTGCCTGAGACTAATTATAGCAGAAGGTTTGGTATCATCGATAGCCTTTTGTCCGGAAGTTTTTGTTGTTATTTCTATAACCCCGTTACTTCCCGACGCACCATACTGAATTGTACCTGCTCCGCCTTTAATCACATTGATTGTGGCGATGTTCTCAGGGTTTAATTTGCTGGGATCCTTAACTTCTATTCCATCAATCACATATATTGGCTTTTTATCACCAGTTTTCATACTGTCGCTCACTGCAGTAAATCTGATGACAACGTTTTTTGGTTTTGTAGTATCAGCCGGAATAGGAGACTCTGAATTGCTAAGTGTGTTTTCTTTATTATTAAGCCTTATACTTTCTGATGATTTTATTCCCTCTGGAGTCAGCTTGCTGTTTATACCAATGATCTGCGGCATCTGTGGGAGGTTAATAGTAACATTTCCCAGTTGACAACTGTTTAAAGCTGCCTTAGAATTGGTAACGATCAGTACCAGGCACATGATGGCCGGCAGGAGCAGGATATAAATCCCTTTTTTGATTCGGTTTGATTGTCTCTTGTTCATCATGGCTATTCTTATTTTTATGGTATGTAAATGAAAATTATTTACGGGTAATGTATTTTGCGGCAGCACATTAATCTTTAACAATGCATATTGATATTCCTTACTGTCAATTCCCGAATTGAGGACATGGAGATCGGTTATGAATTCCAGGTTTGCTTGTATTGCATCTTTTATCAGCCAGGCAGCCGGATTGAACCAGTAAAAAACAGTGCTGAGTTCAGATAGCAGAACATCAATGCTGTGTAATTGCCTGACATGGATCTGTTCATGTTCTAAAATGGCTTGCAGGTCTTTTGGCTCGTGATACTCTGGATTCAGGTAAATGGTTTTCCAGAATGAAAATGGTTTGACTTTTTTATTGATTTTTCTAAAACTGTAATTGCCTGAAATCACAGGCTTAGAGTTTCTGTGCAGGATTAAAAGTGAGATCAATTGAATGATTAGTCGGGCCAGCATCAGGAATACACCGGTCCAGAATATCAGGATAACTACTTGCCAGTAAATGCTGTCAGGAACCGGAGTTGTGCTGTTTACATAACTTACTGAATACTGCCAGTCGGGACTTATATTACTGATCTGTTGTTTGATTTCGGGACTGCTTTTAAATATATCCTCGACGATTATCAGAGGATACAGGCTCGAATAAATCAGGCCGAGCAATAGATAGATCCGGTTTAGTGAGTAGAAAGTGAATTGTTTCAAAAAAAGCCGGTAGCCAAAATAAAATACTAACAGTGATAAATTCACTTTTAGCAGATAAATAATAAGGTCAGGAATCATGGCTTCCTCCCTTTCTCAATCATTTCTATGATCTCTTTTAATTCGTCTGTACTAATCTTCTCCTGTGATGCAAAAAAGCTTACCAGTTCTTTGTAAGAGTTGCTGAAATAATCACTCACAAACTCACCCATGAACTTTTTCTTGTATTCTTCTTCCTTGATTTTGGGAGCATACAAATAGGTGTTCCCAATCTTCTTTGCAATGATGAAATTTTTCTTTTCCAGATTTTTCACTGTAGAGGCCAGAGTGGTATAGGGTGGTTTAGGTTCAGGAAGATTGCTCAGGAAATCTTTGATATTCCCATTACCAAGGTTCCAAATTACCTGCATTGCTTCTTCTTCATTTGGGGTTAGCTTTTCCATATCTACGAACTTTTCGTAAATGTATTACGAAAAGTTCGTAATTGCAAATAAATGTTTTTTAAATTTTATCAGTTCAGGACTGAAAAATCCTCCTTGGTTCTTTAAGCTGAAAACAATAGTTTTGAGACCTGTCAGGTTTTATAGCTCTTCTGTGAATAATCTTCTTATCTCATTTCGTCAAGTAAGCATTCGCCAGCACAATTCTCTTGTTTTTGAAGGACTTGATTTTGATCTCCAAAGGGGGCAAAATTGGGCTTTGATAGGGAAAAGTGGATCAGGGAAGAGTACTCTTCTGGATTTTATTATGGGTAAAGCTTCTATGGCAAAGGGAGAGGCAAGCTTCCCCTATTTTGATCAGTATATTGCTGAACATCACCATGCTGATCCCTTTTTTAATCGCTATAAACTGATTGCACAGGTATCTGCTCGCCATGAGTTTCGAAACCTATCCAACACCGCCGACTTCTATTATCAGCAGCGCTTCAATTCATGTGATTCTGAAGATGCGGACACGGTATCAGATTATCTTTCAGCGATAAAAATGGTCCGGGAGAAAGGGGGCTGGACTTTCAATAGAGTCACCGAACGATTGCGACTTATGCCCCTGCTTGATAAGCAGCTAATTAAACTATCCAATGGTGAAACCAAGCGCCTGCTGATTGCTTCGGCATTGATCAGAAATCCTGTATTATTATTACTCGATAATCCTTTAAATGGACTTGATGTAGCAGCCCGCCAGGATTTTAATGAGCTGATCCAAGAAATTTCTGATTCAGGCATCAGTATAATTATGGCTACTACGCCCTCAGAAATACCAGAAGCAATAAGCCATATTGCGGTCCTTGAGCAGGGTAAAATAATCAGTAAAGGTCTTTCAGAACAGTTTATTCCAGAAAATCTAAAGTCAAATGCGACCGAAAAGATAAATCAGAATGAGCTGAAGGAATTAATTTCAAAGACACAATGGCCTCTTTATCAAACCATTGTCGGAATGGAAGATGTCAGTATAAAATATGGGGATAAACGAATCCTTGATCAGGTAAACTGGCAATTTAAGCAGGGGGAGCGATGGATGCTTGTGGGACATAATGGTGCCGGAAAATCAACTTTATTAAGTCTGATCAATGGGGATAATCCGCAGGCCTTTGCCAATAAGATTACTCTTTTCGATCAGCGGAAAGGTACTGGAGAAAGTATATGGGAAATAAAGAAAAAGATCGGCTATGTTTCTCCGGAATTGTTTCAGTATTTCCCGACAGGAAACACCTGCATTCAGGTCATTGAGTCGGGGTTTGATGATACCCTGGGGCTTTTTCGTGTTTCAAGCAAATCGAAAGCCGAAACTTCAGGACGCTGGATGAAGCTGCTTGGTATTGAAGATTATGCCGGAAAGATGTTTCGGAATGTTCCTGTCAGCGTTCAGCGCCTTTGTATGCTTGCCAGGGCGATGGTCAAGAATCCTGTATTGTTGATTCTTGATGAACCCTGCCTCGGACTCGATTTTGCGCAACAGGAACAGTTTAAAGATCTCATTGATGAAATCTGCTCCATCAGCAATTTGAGTCTGATTTATGTTAGTCATTATCAGCATGAAATGCCCAAATGTATTACACATTCCTTAAAACTGGAGCAAGGAAGGGTGGTTTAAGAACCGATAGCTGTCCTATCGTGTTGACACATTTTCTATGTCGTCATGCTTTGGCGTCCTTGTCCCCCGCTGGCGGCTACCGTGTACCCACATCTTCTATGTCGTCATGCTTAGGCGTCCTTGTCCCCCGCTGGCGGGGGAATTAAAGGGGGTGGATGAATCAATCCTCCCCGTAGCCCCTCCAAAGGGGCACAGCATAGCGCCTAAATCCCTGCTTAATAATAAATTTTGATACTTGGCCACATGTTTAAAAGATGTGTCCACACGATAGGATAGCTGTCGGGTGACGAATTTACCTCTGAGGCAAGCAAGACAAATTCATCTTGGCCATTTCGATTTTAATATTGTCTGAACTATGATTCATTTGATTATTGTGATTGGTGTGATTTTTAACTTTGTATTCTTTCATGCTAATCCTATAATCATAAAAATCAGTGTTCAGACCATTTCGTATTGTCAGTTCCGCATTTGCTAATCCATTTTGCGAAAATGAAATCTACTTTCCGCTAGTTGAGATGATATCCCGGTCGGGTAGCAGATAAATTACGCACTCCACCTCTATTCTATCCAAAAAATTTATAATTTGAATCCAAATTAAATCATTGTTTTAAAAATTATAAATGACTCCTGTTTCTACCTCTCCCGAATTAGCGAATGAAGCTAATGCCAGCCCCGAAAAAAAGAATAATCTGCGATTGGTAATTGTCGCCTCCTCAGTAGGTACACTGATCGAATGGTATGATCTTTTGCTGGCTGTAATCATGGCCAATATATTGTCTATGCAGTTATTCCCTGCCGGTGGGAATAATTTTATCGAAACATTGGGGATCGTTGCTACTACTTATCTGATCAGACCCTTCGGATCATTATTGTTCGGAAATTTTGGTGATAAAATAGGACGTAAATATACCTTTCTGGTTTCCCTTTTACTTATGGGTGGAGCCACTTTCCTGATCGGCTGTATTCCTACCTACGAACAGGCAGGCTGGGTTTCACCGATACTATTTTTAATACTTAGATTATTGCAGGGTCTGGCAATCAGTGGGGAGTACTCTGGTGCAGTAATTTATGTAGCAGAGCACTCACCACAACATAAAAGGGGATTCTATACCGGGTTTATTCAAACTACATCTTCCATCGCATTGATCCTTGGCCTTGTTGTTGTTTTTTCAACCAAAAGCATGATGTCTGAAGAGAGTTTCAACTCTTTTGGATGGAGAATTCCATTCCTTTTCAGTGCAATTTTAGTTATTGCGAGTTATTATATCCGCCGTAAACTGCATGAAAGTCCGGTTTTTGCTCAGCTGAAAAGTGAAGGAAAGACCAGTAAAGCCCCGGTAAAAGAAACATTCAAAACCAAAAAGAACATCGGACTTATTCTGGCTGCGATCTTTGGTGGTAATGCAGCGCAGAGCGCGATTATGCAGGTTAACCAGTTTATCACATTGTTCTTCCTCCAGCGGACGGTTAAATTACCCGATACTAGCGCGTTATTAATAATGGCTACCGGAATTCTCCTCGCCGGACCTTTCTTTCAGATTTTTGGGGCACTCAGCGATCGTATTGGGCGTAAGAAAGTAATTCTTCCTGGTATGATACTCGGACTTTTGGTCATCCCTCTCATGTTTTACCTGTTCCTCGAACTTGGGAATCCACAGCGTCTTGATACCATCCAGCACATCGATACTCAAACTACAATCATTTTTATTGGCCTTGTATTTATGCTGACCATATCAGGAACCATGGTCTATGGTCCGATGGGAGCATTTCTCATGGAGATGTTCCCTACTAAAATCCGGTATACCAGTATGGGGTTTGTATATAATGTCGGAAATGGCGCGATCGGCGGATCGACTCCTGTGATAACAGAACTGATCAAATCCTCTGTTGTGATTGGGTTTGCACTTTCACCATTTGTCGGGCTCGTTTATCCGCTTTCACTGATTGTCATTGGAATTATTGTCAATATCTTTTGGGTTCCTGAAACCTATAAAAACAACTTATCCGATTAAACAGAATCTATCTAATTATTATGGCTGATAAATTAAGCAGACGAGAAGTTTTAAGCAGTTTCGGCCTGACAGGTCTGGGATTGCTGGCATCCAATGTTCAGGCAAATACGGATAATTCCTTATCCCTGATAAAGGAAGGTGAAAATATTTTGTTCTATTCGAGTTTAACCGAATTGAAAGAAAGCACGGTTCTTAAGGTGGGAAATGTTGTTCAGACAGGAGGTTATTACCAGATTGGTGATGGAGGACAGGGAACCTATATTATCAGTGCTTCAGCCTCTGAACTGCTTCCGGATGGCGGTGGAATAATCTCTTTGAAAAAGAATCTGATTGCAGTTTTAATTAATATACGGGAAGTTAATTATAAATTATTTGGGGCGGTTAGCAACAAGCAAAACGATGATGGGGTACAGATTAAGGCAGCACATGAGTATGCAAATAAACATCGAATTCCTGTTATTAACCTGAGTGGAGAATACTGGTTCAGAGAGACCACAGCGATTGTAATAAAAACCAATGTAGATTGGGGACAAAGTGTTTTTCATTTCGATGAAAAGTTCAATGGCAAAGAACCCAGGTTTAAGGTGCTGAGTGACGTAGCCCCTTATCCGATTGAACTGTCTGAAAATGCTAAAAATTCATTGATCAGCCAGCTTAAACCCGGTGCCCAGGTTATCCCTGAACTGGCACCCTATAAAAATTGTCTGGTAATTGTTGCTGATTCAACGGATATGATCGGACTGAGAAATCAGAGTACGGGTATCAGCAGAGGTTGGGCCAGAGAAGAGCTTTTCTACGTTGAGGAACATGGGCGCATTGTGGGCGAGATGGCCTGGACATTTAAAAATTATACCAGTTTAATGGCCTACCCTGCCAGCGACAGTTATTTGACTGTTACAGGGGGGACATTTTACCTTTCGGGAGATAATGAAGGGAATTATTTGGAAAATGGAATCCGCATTGAAAGAAGCAGGACTCTGGTGTCGAATCAATGGGTCGGCCTGGAACCCGGAAAGCAGGATGTGGCTAAAATTCAGCGAAGTGGATTCTATTCCCTGAAAATGGTGTATGATGTGGTGGTTGAAAACATCAGACTCATTCCCTGGGAAAAGGACAGACCGGGTGTGCCGATGGTACCTCAGGGTACTTATGGAATTTCAGGTAACCGCTGGATGAACGTTACTTTCCGGAATATTACCGCAGAAGGAAGTCCGGTGCACTGGGGTGTTTTCGGAACAAATCTGACCAAGAATTTCAGGATTGAGAACTGTATGCTTAACCGTGTGGATGTGCATTTTCACTGCTGGAACCTCTATATCAAGGACAGTAAGGTAGGGCAGAGGGGATTGACATTAACTGGAGGAGGTGATCTTTTTGTTGAAAATACTCTGGTGAATGCAAACGCTTTCATATCATTCAGAGCCGATTATGGCGCTAAATGGGATGGTGATATTCAGATAAAAAATTGCAGACTTGTTCCTCGTACCGGTGCAGCACAGGTTTCGGTACTGCAGTTTGTTACGGCTGATTTTGATTTTAAATACCCAATTGGATATGGCCGCACACTCAGTGTGCAGGATATGGTTGTTGATTTTGCCGGACAGGAACAGAGTAAAGCTGTTTGCTGGCTGATGAAAACTTCGGAATGGGTGAATAATGCCGATAAGGTAAAATTATTCTTCCCCGGGCAAATGGACATAAATAACGTCAGCATTCGCGGCCGTAAACAAGGACTTCGCTTATTCCAGTTATATGATTGCTCCAAATATTATATGAATAAGGAGGGCTCTTATGATGGTGTCAGGTTGGAAAGTAATTGCCGGATCCTGATCCGGAATGTGGATCTCGAAAAGTTAAACCCTTCTCCTCTTAGCGCAGTAAAAGATAATGTTCATTTCTATCTGAATGATACTTCTGCTGATAAGCGTCCGGATGCTCTATATCCTGATATCAAATTTGAAGGCTGCCGGAATTTGGATCTTTATGCGGGAAGGGGAACAGCAAATCTGAGATTTGAGAATTGTACTATCAGCCGGATTACCAGAGATGCCTCTCCTTTTAAAGGGCGTTTATCATTTACAAATTCTGAATTTATTCCGGAAGTTGAAGAGGGTGCGGAAAAAATTTATGATCTGGATTCTGAGCTGGGTGTTAGTTTTAGCGACTGCACCGTTTATATACCTGAAAAAGCTGGTCAGAAATTACCAGAATGGCTGACTAAAATTGGCTTTCTTCAAATCAACAAGCAGGTTCGTTTTAATCATTCGAACACCCGTTTGGGAAATGATATTATTCAGCATTGCAAATTGAAATCGATTAAACTTAATCCAAATTTCATTGGGATGCTGAAAAGTCATCATGAACTGGAATCAGATAACATCAAAGCATAGGATGATCGAAAAGAGCCTTTCCAGAAGGAATTTTATCAGGAGTAATGCGGTTGCGGGAATTGGACTAAGTGGCTTGGCTGGTTTATCCGGTTTCGCTTCAGACAATTCCGATTCGGAAAATTCTGTTCAGAGTAAATTATCCATTAAGA
The DNA here is from genome assembly GCA_964616525.1 of uncultured Sphingobacterium sp. Taxonomy (GTDB): domain Bacteria; phylum Bacteroidota; class Bacteroidia; order Sphingobacteriales; family Sphingobacteriaceae; genus Daejeonella. The sequence goes on from CAZTRY010000074.1 coordinate 13,079, forward strand.
CACTTGCCGGACTAAATCTGCAACAACTCCATGACCGTTATCATGATGAACTTTTTAAGCGCTTTTTGCCGGCAATGGAAAGTTTATGCATTGACAATTTACATGGGGGATTTATGTGCGATGTTGACATCGCAGAAAGAAAATTGATCAATACCACAAAGCGGGTCTGGAATCAGGGCCGTGGCATTTGGGTTTATTCTTTTCTCTATAATAATTTTGAGAAGAACCCCCGCTATCTGGAGATCGCAAAGAAGGCTATTGATTTTATACTGAAGCTTAAGCCGAAGGATGATAATTTCTTCGATGGCAGTTATAGCAGGGAAGGGAACAGAATTTCTGGTCCCGGGGATATTTATGGAAATCTTTTTGTGGCCGAAGGACTTGCAGAGTATGCCAAAGCCAGTGGTGATCAATCCTATCTGAAGATTGCCAGAGAGATGATCTTATCTTGTCTTGATCGCTACGATCGCCCTGATTATGTTTATGATATTAGTTATGTCCCCGGTAAGCCAAAAATGCAGGGCCCCAGGAATCTGGGACACTGGATGATCTTTCTAAGTCTTTCTTCCCAGATCTTAACTCAGGGACCTGATCCTGAATTGGAAAAGCTGGCAGACCGTTGTATTGATGCAATCATGAAGCAGCATCTGAATGAAGAATTTAATATTCTGAATGAGGTGCGGAATCATGATTTCAGTCTCCCCAAAAATGAATATGCTGATTTTGCAGTGATTGGTCATGGTATTGAAACGCTTGCTTTTGTGATGGCAGAGGCTGTCCGTCGGAAGGATTCAAGCTTATTTATTGCCTCAGAAGCAGCTTTCAAAAGACATGTGGAGGTGGCAGCCGACAAGTTATATGGAGGGCATTTTGAGGTGCTGTACAATGCTAATACTTATTCATGGTCGGCCAGTAAGTCGTCATGGTGCCAGCAGGAAGTTTCTATTGGAGCATTGCTTAGCATAGAGCATACCGGAAGTGCCTGGGCTATTGAATGTTTCTCAGAAGGGGATGCCTATATGCTTCAGAAAATGCGTTGTCCTGATTATGAGTTCTGGACTTTTGGGGGGAACAGGAAAGTTGTAAATCCCAGTACCAAAACCATAGAGCATTATCATATGCCACGTTATCTGATGCGGAATATGCTTGCCTTACAGCGTATTATGAAGCGTAAAGGAAAATTGTCAGACCTGATAGCCTGAAGTGTTTTGTGTAAAATCTGAACTTACAAAACGACAAGCTGCTTTAATAGACTTTTTGTACTATCCTAAATTTACCTGGATATTAATATTTTATGAAAGATTCCGATCCTTTGTACTTAATTCATAAATCTGAACTCGCTTACCCATCCGGTTCGACGATCTGTTTTATGAATGACCGGTTTTACATAATGGGAGATGATGCTTCAGAGATTCTAGTTTTAAACGATAAGCTTGTAGAAGTGGAGCGTGTACCGCTTTTCCCTAAGGATGAAAATATCAGAATACCCAAAGCATTTAAAGCTGATATTGAGGCATCAGTTGTGATCAGGCAGAATGGTGTTGAATGTGTTCTGTTTCTTGGATCAGGCTCAGTCAGCCCCCATCGTGATTATGCTTATCTTTTTGAACCCGAGAGTAAAAATTTCAGTAGGATTGATTTCAGTTATTTTTATGATCAGCTAAGAAATCAGTTTGCCCAATTGAATATTGAAGCTGCCACAACGCTTGGTAATAGTATAGCATTGGGTATTCGGGCTAACAGATCTTACCCGGATAATTATATTGCATTAGCAATCCCCGGCAAACTCTCGCCCGAATTTCAAAGGAAAGTGCTTTTAAAACTTCCTGTTGAACATTCAGGGATATCAGGGATGGATTATGATGCTATGCGGGATATTTTATTTATTACATTTTCTTCTGAAAATACCAGCAATTCATACGATGATGGAGAAATTGGAGAAAGTTATCTCGCCATCATTCAAGAAGCCGCTGATCAAATTCAAAAAGATGAACTGTACATTTCTTCTTTAACTAAACTAAGTGATTTGAGTACTGAACTAAATTTTCAAAAGGTCGAATCTGTGGCTCTGGCAGCAGATAATCGTCAACTTCTGGTCGTTGCCGATAATGATCAGGGCAATACCAATTTGTTCCTCATCGGTTTTTGAATTTCAGCTCTGTCGAATATCATTACCTGGGGAATTGTGAACTGTCAATTCCCGGAATCAGCCTGATCGCATTCTTATAATAAACTTTCTTTAATACCTCATCACTTAGTCCGAGGCCATACATTTTCCAGTAAGCATGGTATTTTTTATGGTAGGGAAAATATTCATCTTCTGTTTCGAGCACTCTGAAATAGGTTGTATATTCTGACGGTACCCAACTGTCTTTTCCGAATAATATCCGGTCCTGGTATTTCTCGAAAAACTGTTTTGCCCGGCGCGGTTGCCTGCCGAGTTCGGCAATGATAGCACCAAATTCTACATTCATGTTCGGATATTTATCGAGTAGCGTGCCTAGGAAATCCAGATTGTTTGCATACCATCCAAAATGAGCAATAATGAAATTGGTGCGGGGGTTATTTTTAATTAGGTTATGCTGTTGCCGGATTAATTCTTCCCATGAAAAGCCATCCGATGCACTTCTGTTTCGGCCGGGTTGAGTTAGTAATTCCAGCCATCGCTCATTTTGTTCATTAGGCTCATCCCAGAATTGTTTGGGATCTGCTGTGTGAATTAAAACAGGTATTCCCAGTTGGGCACATTTTTGCCAGATAGGGTTCAGCCGGGAATCATCAACAGCAACCAGATCGCCCTTATTGTCTTTGACAGAAAATCCAAGGCTTTTGAATATTTTTAAACCTTGTGCACCTGCTTTTACATCATCTTCTATCTGTTTTGCAACTTTATTTCCATAGTCACTTTCACCAATCCCTGAAAAATTTGGATTTGCGAAAACAATTAAACGACCCGGCTCTGCAGCTTTTGCATTTTTTACAGCAAGCGCAAGGAAATCGCCGGAACGACCACTTAAATTCACCATGGTTCTCATGTTCAGCTTATCCATTTCTGAAAGCAGAACTTTGAGATTTTGAGTGGGCATATTTCCCTGATGGTTATGGACATCGATGAAGGGAAACTTTGCCTTGGTAAGAATATGCTCAGGAACAACCAGGGAGGAAGGTGGATTATAAGTTTCGAAATCAATTCTTCCCTTATTGGTTTGTGCAATGCTGCACTGACTAAATAATAAAAATGCCGCAAGGTATATAGATCTCAGTTTAATTATTTGCATAATATTTATTTAAACTATGAAAATACTATAAAGTGGCGTCATTTCGAAAATTAAAATCAGGGAGCAGCAGATAAGCAATGACAGTAAAAATGTCAATTATGATCAGCCCCGGGCTGCGATGCAATTCTTTAAATCATGAGATTACTTCCTTGTAACTCCCCGTCCATCCGCTTAGGCGGGCTCGCAAAGAAAATTTGGCAAATACATTTTTTCCTTTGTTCGGAGTTCTCACCTTGCCAGTTCCTTACCACAGTGTGCACAGAAATTTGCATTTTTTGGATAAATGGGGGAATTACATTCCGGGCATTTAGTTCTGGCTTCATCATTGGCTCTCGCCATTTCAATGGTTACAATCCCGGTGGGGACAGCTATTATGCCATATCCTATGATCATCAGGAAACTAGCTAAGAATTGTCCGAGTGGACTTTGAGGCGAGATGTCACCATATCCAACAGTAGTAATGGTTACAATTGCCCAGTAAATGCTTAGCGGGATACTGGTAAATCCGCTTTCATCGCCTTCAATGATATACATCAATGTTCCCACTATGGTTACGACAGTTAAGACAGTTGCAATAAAAACAACAATCTTATGCGTACTTGCTTTCAGTGCATTTTTAAGGATATTCCCCTGATCAAGAAATCGGTTTAACTTTAAAATCCTGAATACTCTTAATAATCGGAAAGCACGGATTACCATTAGATATTGTAAGCCGGCAAAAAAGAATGTGAGATAGGTTGGGATAAATGAAATAAGGTCAATCAGACCGTAAAAACTGAAAATATATTTCAGTGGTTTATGGCTGCTGTATACTCTGAGGATATATTCTATTGTAAACAGGATAGTGAAAATCCATTCAACAATATGAATCTGAACAAGATATTTTTCCCGAAAGCTTGCCACACTTTCCATAAAGACAGAAAGAATACTAAAAACAATAAGCCAGAGAAGAATAAGGTCGAATAATCGGCCTGCACGGGTATCTGACTCGAATACGATACCATATACTTTGCTTCGGAATTCGTGATTACTTCTTTGTGGCATACATACAAGGTACTAAACAATTTAATAATCGGGAAGCTACAATCTCCGGAATTTTTCGCAGGAAGATTATCTAAAACAAAAGAAGCCGTCTCATAATTCATTTTATGGGACGGTTTTGTTTTATGGACAATT
>CAZTRY010000075.1:0-17388 GCA_964616525.1 uncultured Sphingobacterium sp.
TTTTACCTTAAAATGCACTTCTGAGTGCGTTGGATCGATGATCCATTTAGTTTTTGCTGCTGTTTCCATATTTTAAACTTTTTAGTTTTTCTAGTTTATAAAGCAAAGATAAAATATTGCATGTTTAAACATGTAATAAAAAAGTCATAAGATGAATTGTAGGTAAGAAGTGGTAGGTTATAATTTAAGAATAGATAGAGAAAGAAGAAATTTAGTCTGCAGCACAAATCCCAATCGACAAATCAACAAATCGACAAATCGACAAATCCATTTACTAATTCCCTAATTACCATTCAACAGATCCCTCCTCGCCATAAAATCAACTTAAAGTAAAAATCAGTTTACTCGTCGGGATTACGGGAAGTGTGGAAAGCAGGATTCCAAATTTGCTCATCCGATTGCTATCGGATTGCTAATAATAAATCTTCCGGAATCAGGGAATACAAAGAAAGGATGAAATTTCTTCTCCAGTTCAAATTCAATCGACAAATCGACAAATTATCCCATCGACAAATTGACAATTCAATTCCCTAATTGATCTCCAGAGAATAGCTTATCTCTACCCCTCCGGCAACCAGCATATCATGAACAGAACAGTATTTTTTTACGGCAAGCTCAGCGGCTCTTTCAGCTTTAGCAGGATCGATATCCCCTTTAAGTTGAAATAGTAAGTGAATCTTTGTAAAAATATTGGGAATCTGTTCCCTTCGCTCGGCTTCAACATCAACGGAAAAATCATTGATAACTTGTTTTTGCTTTTTCAGGATGGTAACCAGATCCAGGGAACTGCAGGAAGCCAATGCCATAAGCACCATCTCCATTGGTCGTACCCCCAAAGCTTGTCCACCAATATCCGGAGAACCATCAATATGTACTTTTACTGTTGAGGAGGGTGCTGATGCTTCAAAATGAACCGCATCATTTACTCTTTTTAAGGCTACTTTCACTGCTTTTTATTTTTTACAAACTTAGGGATTTTGCTGAGCATATACAATCTGAAGCGAGACAAAAGGATTACACTAAGTGTAAATCCTGGTATCCACAAGAGATCCAAATCGATTTTAAAAAACATAATAAACCTAAAAAGGGTGAGCAATACCGTTAAAAATCAACAGTATTGCTCACCCAAATAAAATCAATCAGTAGCGAAAGACCTAGTATCCGGCATTAGCGCGGAACATCAATGCTCCTACGGTCAGGTTAGTACGCGGATCAATCAGGATCGCACCTCCATTCAATTTATTGTCCTGATAAAGGTCAAAAGCAAGAGGTTCAGCAGTTTTAAGTATGATACGACCGATATCATTTAACTGAAAAGTATCAGTTTCAATCTTCTCGAGAGTGTTTATATTCACCTTATGAAGAATCTCACGAATCTTGCATTTAGTAACCTTACTGTTATGCTGAATCAGGTACATAATGGAGGAATCCAGCGGACGGGTATCCATCCAGCAAAGATCAGCTTCAATCTCCTGAGAAACCAGCGGCTCATGGGAGGTATTTACCAGGATATCGCCACGGCCAATATCAATATTATCCTTCAGGTGGAGGGTTACAGACATTCCCGATTGCGCCTCATCCTGCTCTGAAAAATTGGTTTCGATTTTACTGATCTCCGAACGGATTCCTGATGGAAGGACCGTAATCTTATCATTTACATGAAAACTTCCACTTAATATCCGGCCTGCATATCCGCGATAATCATGAAGCTCATCCGTTTGAGGCCTGATTACCCATTGTACAGGCATCCTAGCCTGATGAGACAGAACTGCCTCATTTACCTCGATAGTTTCGAGATGGTCGAGCAGACTTTTCCCATGATACCAGGATATCCTTTCTGATTTGTTAACAATATTATCACCCTTAAGAGCACTTACCGGTATATAGGTTACCTCCTTCAGGCTAAGTTTATCTGCAATTGCAGCATAGGCTTCTCTGATTGAATTGAACACATCCTCACTATAAGCTACCATATCCATCTTATTGATACAGACCACCACGTGCTTAAGCTCAAGAAGTGAAACCAGGAATGAATGCCTGATGGTTTGTTCCACAACACCATTACGGGCATCCACAAGAATAATCGCCAGATCAGAATTAGAAGCTCCTGTAACCATATTTCGGGTATACTGTATATGTCCCGGGGTATCCGCGATGATAAACTTTCTTCTGTCTGTCTGAAAATATTTATAGGCCACATCAATGGTTATCCCCTGCTCACGCTCAGCCTTCAAACCATCTGTTAGAATCGCAAGGTCAATTGTTCCGTCATCATTCTTACGGTTAGACTGCTGCAATGCCTCCAGCTGATCAGCAAGAATTGACTCACTATCATAAAGAAGACGGCCAATTAAAGTGCTTTTTCCGTCATCTACACTTCCTGCAGTAAAAAATTTTAGTAAATCCATATTAAAAATATCCCCCCTTCTTACGGTCTTCCATAGCAGCCTCGGATACTTTATCATCCATTCTGGCGCCTCGTTCACTGATTTTTGAAAATTTGATCTCTTCAATGATATCATCGATCTGATCGGCATCCGATTCAACAGCTGCAGTACAGGTCATATCTCCCACCGTTCTGAATCGAACATTCTTACGTTCTATATGATCCTCATGATCCATATTCAGGAACTCTGCGGCTGCCATTAACTGTCCATTACGGGTAATAACCTCACGCTCATGTGCAAAATAGATCGATGGCAGTTCAATTTTTTCCCGGCGGATATAATTCCAGACATCCAGTTCAGTCCAGTTGCTGATTGGGAATACCCTCACATTTTCTCCCTTATGGATTCTGCCATTATAAATGTTCCATAATTCAGGCCGCTGACGCTTCGGATCCCATTGTCCGAATTCATCACGTACTGAAAAGATCCGCTCTTTTGCACGGGCTTTTTCTTCATCCCTGCGGGCACCACCTATGCAGGCATCAAATTTATTTTCAGCAATTGTATCAAGCAAAGTAACTGTTTGCAGCGCATTTCTGCTGGCATTTTTACCTGTCTGTTCAATTACCTTTCCCTGATCAATCGAATCCTGAACATAACCTACAATCAGTTTCTCTCCAATCCTTGAGATCATATTATCACGATAGGTAATGGTCTCCGGAAAATTATGACCGGTATCTATATGCACCAGCGGAAAGGGAAACTTTCCGGGCCTGAATGCTTTCTCCGCAAGTCTGACAAGTGTGATCGAGTCCTTTCCGCCAGAAAATAATAAAGCGGGTTTTTCAAACTGGCCGGCAACCTCACGCAATATGTATATTGCTTCGGCTTCCAGCTGGTCTAAATAAGTTGTGTCCTGTTTATTCATGTTATATTAAAAAATCGCATCGTAACGCGTAAAAATAAGTTTGATCCTGTTCAGGAAGAATGTAAACCACATTCTTTTTTATCCTGGTCTTCCCACCACCAGCGGCCAGCCCTGAAATCTTCCCCTTCTTTAACAGCCCGGGTACATGGGGCACATCCAATACTTGGGAAACCCTTATCGTGCAATGGGTTATATGGAATATTGTTTTCACGGATGTAGGTCTTAACCTGGTCCAGTGTCCAATCGAAAATAGGATGGAATTTAAGGATCTGATTTGCATCATCCCATTCAAGCGGGTCCATATGTTCCCGGTTCAATGATTGCTCGGCACGTATTCCGGTAATCCAGCATGAATTTCCGGCAAGGGCCCGCTTTAAAGGTTCAATCTTCCTGATCCCGCAACATTCCTTACGGTTTTCAACAGACTCATAAAAACTGCTGGGACCTTTTGAACTGACCATTTTTTCTACTGCTGCTGTATCGGGATAATATGCATGAATTGGCTTTCCATACATCTCCAGTGTTCGGTTCCAGACATAATAAGTCTCAGGGAATAATCTACCCGTTTCAAGTGTAAAAACTTTAATCGGAAGGTTATTTTTAAATATAATATGAGAAATCACCTGATCTTCCCATCCAAAACTTGTTGAAAAAATCACTTCTCCCGGAAAAGTCTTCACCAGATATTCCAGTGATTGTTCAATCCCTAAACCTTTGATCTCCTGAAGTATTTTTTCTGAACTGTTCATTATGTTTTAATTTTTCGAGTGATCGAGTGCCTGTATCAAATCTTCCAAAATGTCATCAATATCCTCCAAACCGACAGATATCCTGATACTGCCGGGGAAAATTCCAATCTGTGCACGTTCCGCATCGCTTAATTTAGAATGGGTTGTTGAGGCCGGATGGGTTGCAATTGAACGGGTATCCCCAAGATTGGGTGACAAAAGAATCATCTTCAGTGAATCCATAAACCGCTTTCCACGTTCAAATCCCCCTTTTACTATGAAAGTAACAATACCACCACCCTGCTTCATCTGACGTTTAGCAAGTTCATATTGCGGGTGGGAAGGCAGGTGAGGATATCTGACCACTTCTACTTCAGGATGCAGTTCCAGAGTTTCTGCAACTTTCAATGCATTACTGCAATGTCTGTCCATCCTTACCGGAAGAGTTTCAAGACTTTTTGAGATAGTCCAGGCATTAAAAGCCGACATTGCCGGACCAGTATGACGGATAAAGAACATCAGCTCTTTCAAGAGATCATTCCGGCCTACTACCACTCCTCCAAGTACCCGGCCTTGTCCGTCCATATATTTAGTCGCCGAATGACTTACCAGGTCGGCACCATACTGAATGGGCTTTTGCAGATAAGGTGTGGCAAAACAATTATCCACATTTAAGATGAAATTATGCTTTTGTTTTAGCTTCCCAAGCCATTCCAGATCAACCAATTCCAATCCGGGGTTAGATGGGGTTTCAAGAAATACCATTTTCGTTTCAGGGCGCAGGGCAGGCTCAAAATCTTCGGGTTTGGAGGCATCCACATAGGTTGTGGTAATACCCCAGCGTGGCAGTAACTGAGTAAACAGCTGATGCGTGGACCCGAAAATTGAACGGAAGGCAACAATATGATCTCCGCTGCGCAGCAAACCTGCAATCGAGGCAAAAACAGCCGCCATTCCCGATGAAAAAGCCAATCCTGCTTCAGCACCTTCAAAATCGCGCACTTTATCTATGAATTCTGTGGTATTTGGGTTAGAATAACGTGAATAAATATTTCCTTGAACCTCATCAGCAAACATGGCCCTTCCATGCTCAGCATTATCAAACACGAAGCTTGAGGTCAGATAGAGGGGCACTGAATGTTCTTTATTTGCGGTACGTGCTGCCTGGGTTCGTATGAGCTTGGATTTTTCTTTCATTATTCTTTAGGATTTCGGCAAAAATACTTAATTAAATAAAATTAATCAGGGTGGTAATTATTGTTTTAAGACTTACGAGAATAACAATTATACCTACCGCAATCATGATTGCTTTAACCGAAATTTTATTAGATAAACGGGCTGCTATTGGGGATGCAATCGCACTTCCAATAACCAGACCCAACACAGCATCCCAGTAAACATTATTCAACATGGTAATGAATGCCAGAGAACTCATCAATGCAATGAAGAATCGCGAAAGTTTTACTGTACCTAAGGCATATCGCGCATTTCGGCCACCTGCAATCAGGGATGACAAAACAATTGACCCCCAGCCACCACCACCAACTGCATCAATAAAACCGCCTCCAAAACCCAAAAAACGAATATTTTTAATTTTGGCGCCAATCTTTTTACGATTTATTTTAACTGCTTTCAGCAGAATTACCATTCCGAGAATAAAAGTATATACTGAAACAATCGGCTTGGTTATATAACTATAATGTTCCAGCGATGAAAGCAAAACCGCACCCATGACGGCTCCGATTACACCGGGAATAAGCAATAACCAGAATAAGCGCATATTTACGTTTTTCATCCTGAAATGCATCCAGCCTGCAATACCATTGCTCAGGATCTCTGAAACATGCACTGCTGTACTAGCTGAGGCCGGTGGAATACCCATCGACAATGAAAAAGTTGTGGAAGTAACACCATAGGACATTCCTATTGCTCCGTCGATCATTGCAAAAATAAATCCGGCAATCAGGAAATAATAAAATGTAGGATGTATCCCTTCCACATAATTGCGGAATGCCGGATCATTAAACCAGAAAAGGCCGAAGATTAACAGAATACTAAAAAAACCAGCTCCCCATAGTGCCCAACGCATTCTTCTACTGGCCACCTGTTCTGCTGCGGGTGTCACCAGGATTGCAGTAGCCTTGTTTAACTCCTTCACTTTGTGAGCAAAGTCGCCATTCAGTGTATTCCGTAAGGCATTCATCTGCTGCAGGGAAAGATCCAGCTCATCAGGCAGGTTCTCCTGAAAAAGTTCTTTAAGTCGTTTGGCAATAGTAGGCGATTTTCCATTTGTCGAAATCCCAATTTTGAGATCCCCCTTTTTTACAATTGAGCCCAGATAAAAATCGCAAAGCTCGGGTTTATCAGCCACGTTAATGAGTAAATTCAGCTCACGAGCCATGGATCTAATCTCTGCATTTAAAGTATTATCCCCTGTAGCCAGAATAACAAGATCGTGCCCCAGAAGGTCATTGGATTCAAACTTCCTATGAAAAAGATTTACATCAGGATAAGAAGCAACAAAATCTAAAAGTGCAGGGAGAAAGGTATCAGAAACAATATTAATCTTAGTATCGGGGCTGTTTAATAATACGGCCTGCAACTTTTCAAGTCCGATATTTCCTCCCCCAACCAGCAAAACCTTAAGCTGATTGAGCTTAAGGAATACCGGAAACAGTTGATTTCCCTCTTTTTTAACTTCAATGCTATTCCTGCTCTGAAAGCTCATAGAATGCCTTAATTGGCTGAAATTTTGGATGTAAGCCTACAACTTCGCCGAAGATAATTAAAGCAGGAGAGTCAATTTTATGATCCTGAGCAGTTTCATAAATCGTTCCTGCTGTTGCAACAACTACTTTCTCATTTTCCATCGAACCATTCTGGATAACTGCTACCGGAAGCCTGCTTTTACCCTCTGCAACAAACAGTTCAGCAATTTCCTTTAATTTTTTAACACCCATCAGAACGACAATTGTTGCGTCGGTTTTAGCTGCAGAATAAAGATCTTTGGAGATTTCTCCGGAACTGGTTGTTCCGGTAACTACCCAAAAACTTTCACTTGCTCCACGATGGGTGACCGGTATTCCCTGGAGAGCCGGAACTGATATACTGCTTGAAATTCCCGGAACAACCTCTGCAGGAATACTGTAGGATGCTGCCATTTCCAATTCCTCAAAACCACGTCCGAAAACAAATGGGTCACCGCCTTTCAAACGAACCACGTGACCATAATTCAGGGCATAATCAATCATCAGTTTATTCACCGCGTCCTGTGAATAAGAATGATCGCCAGAACGTTTCCCAACATATACTTTTATCGCACTTTCAGGGGCAAAATCCAGCAATTCACTGTTCACCAGGGCATCATACAAAACTACATCTGCAGTTTTCAGAATACGTACTCCTTTCAAACTGATGAGTTCTGCATCACCGGGTCCTGCCCCAATCAGGGTAATTCTTGGCTCTTTTATTTCATTTTTTACCTGAGTTTGTATCATGATTGAATCGCCTCCTTTGCTAGTTTTATTCTATTTATAAAATCAACTGTTTTACCCACATATTGTTGAGCAAACTCAGCTGATGGCTCGTATTTATTTATTTGCAGGACAAGGTCACTAAAGCTACCATGACCTGTCAGAATGCTGCTCTCCTTAAAATGTTCGTCAAAATCGCGGATGATCCCGGTTTGAGTGCTGCTGTTAATACCCTTATCTAGTAACATCGCTTTAGCACTGCTAATAAATACACTGTAAGCATGATAGATTGAATCAGCGTAAGCCTGCGCATCAAAAGATTCAACAGACCATTGCAGTTTCTCTTCAGCCTCAAGTAACAAGGTTGAAACCAGATCAATCATTACACCTGCACATTCTCCGACACCAATTGCCGTTTCAAATGTTTCTTCATGTCCCCAGTCGACAAACTCTTCGGGAGTAAGAGTACTGAGATCTGCAAGCGGTTTTAATAACTGGTAAAAATGATCCTTGCCAACTCTGTCATAATATTCATTGAAAAGTTCATCATCCTGCTTATTGTGTTTGTAATTATCAAGCACAAACCTGACCACATCTTTGGTTCTTTTAGACGGAACTTTTATGACTTTGTCGGCCGCACGACCCAGGCCATTGCCTAATGTTCCACCACCGAGCAAAACCTGTGCAGCAGGAACTACTTTTCCGGCGGCCTTTAGTGAACTGCCATGAAAACCAATCTGAGCAAGCCCATGCTGACCACAACTGTTCATGCAACCGCTAATTTTTATCTTAATATCTTGATTTTCAAGTAATTCATCGTATTCATCAGAAATAAGATCTTCCAAAACACGCGCTAATTCGGTGCTGTTTGAAATCCCAAGGTTGCAGGTATCCGTACCCGGACAAGTAGTTACATCCCCTACGCTGTCAAATCCGGGCTTAACAAAATCCAGCTCCTTTAAACGTTCGAACAGAAGTGGCAAAGCCTCTTTTCTGGCAAACTTTAGCAGTAAGCCCTGATTAATCGTGATTCTGATTTCATCTGCTACGAGTCCGCTGATGGCTGCAATAAACTTCCTGGCTTTTGCTGTTGGGATATCTCCTGTAGTAACTTTAATGTAAACACCATAAAATCCCTGTTGCTTTTGCTCAAAAACATTGGTATCCAACCATCGCTGATATTGAAACTGATCGGTGATTTGAGCTTGTGGAAGAGAAGCTACTTCAGGAATTTCAGGGAGTGTAATGGTATCACGGTCAATGACAAATTTCTTGAAACGATTTGCGACCTTTTCTTCTTCAATAAGTCTTAAAACCTCCTCGAGACCCAATTTAGCAACCAGAAATTTCATTCTTGCCTTGTTCCTGTTTGTACGTTCGCCATGCCTGTCGAACACCCTCAGGGTAGCCTCAATGTATGGGATCAGCTCATCTTCGGGTAGAAAATCATTAATGGCATGTGCAATTGCAGGCTGAGCCCCAAGTCCCCCGCCAAACAAAACCTTAAAGCCGCGAATCTCTTTACCTTCCTTTACCTGAACTTTAGGAATAAAGCCCAGGTCATGAATATAGGTTAAGGCAGAATCTGCTTCGCTGGCTGAAAAAGCGATCTTGAACTTTCTGCCCATTTCCTGACAGATTGGGTTACGCAGAAAATACTTAAATGTTGCATGAGCATAAGGAGAAACATCAAATGGCTCTTTAGGATCAATTCCAGCGGTGGAAGAAGCTGTAACATTTCTTACCGTATTCCCACAGGCCTCTCTGAGTGTGATATCATCCTGTTCAAGTTTCGCCCATAATTCAGGCGTGCGATCAAGACTTACGTAGTGAATCTGAATGTCCTGACGTGTGGTTAAATGAAGGTTGCTGCTCGCATACTCATCCGAAATATCTGCAATACGCAGAATTTGCTTAAAGCTGACTTTTCCAAAAGGAAGTTTGATCCGGATCATCTGTACTCCGGGCTGTCGCTGACCATAAATTCCCCGGGCCAAACGAAGGCTGCGAAATTTCTCATCATGGATCTTTCCTTCACGAAACTCCCTGATCTTCTTTTCGAGATCAATAATATCCTTTTGTACAATCGGATCTTCTAATTCTGTTCTGAAACTGTTCATTTATATTTCAAAAAAAAACCTCTTCCAAATGGTGAAGAGGTTCATGCATATAATAATTTATTTTATGTCTGGTCTTCTTCAATGATTAATTATGCCCATATAACAACAATTCATTGTTATTTCGTTGAAAAGAGAATGGTCTAAATTTTTCATTGGCCAAATATAATACAAAGTATATAGATATAGTAGACTTTTTTTGAAAAAAAATTACTACTTGTAATTTTCTATTAAATTTTTCTCTCTTTTTATCACATCCGCAATACTTGTTTCGCTTAAAATCTTGACTGTAGCGTCCCTGACATCAACAAAAACATCTCTCACACCGCAAGTTTCTTCATTCTCGCACTCATCACATTTCTGATAAAAATTAAGGCTGACACATGGAAGCAGGGCAACGGGACCGCCGGTAAGTCGCAGAATCTGAACTACTGAAATCTCTCCAGGATCTTTTACAAGTCCATACCCACCGCCCGAACCTTTTTTACTGTATAATAGACCTGCATTTCTGAGGTCAAGAAGAATTTGCTCAAGAAACTTCTTAGGAATATGCTCCTCTGAAGCAATTTTCGAAATTTGAATAGGAACCCCTCCAAAATTTTTTCCCAAAACTACGAGGGCTTTTAAAGCATAACGGGTCTTTTTAGAAAGCATATAATTTCTGGAGTTTTATGATGAAGCAAATTAACATAATTTCTTTTTGAATCCAATTGCTTGTTGTTAGTTGGTTGGTTGTTAGTTGTTGGTAGATCCATGTTCATTGTCTAGTAGTTATTCAGAACCTGATCGGGATCTGTTTCAATTGGATCTCAATATGGTCCTGATACAGGATACTCAATACTTGATAATTGATTCTAATCAATCGTTATTTTTAATAATTCTGCTAACCCTCCAAAGCAGGAACACAGAAATTATCGAAAGCAGGACGACCACATAAACAAGTGTGTCATAATGTTCAAGCGGACTAAATTTATCATTCTGAACAACAATCATCCCGCCAATCGCTGCGGCAATTCCACCGGCAATCTGCTGTAGGGATGAATTAATTCCCATAAATGCTCCCCTATCCTTTTTTTGAGGCAAGGCCGAGGTGAGTGAAATAGACGGAACCATACGGCTCATGAAGCCAACCTGCAGACCAAGGTTCATGACCAGTACAATCCAGAACGGAACAGGTCCGAGATTCGCATAGATAGTGATTACAACAACCAAAATCATTGATGCGATGGTAAAAAGATGGAATTTATCGAAACGATCACTCAGTTTCCCAACTATCGGCATTATGGTTAGAGTGCAGACTCCGGAAGCCATGTAAATAAATGGAAGCTCCTGAGCAGTAATTTTCAAATTATTGATCACATAAGCACTTCCCCAGGGCATCATCATAAAACTTCCCAAAGAAAGAAATGCAGTTGCAAGAAAACCGATACGATATTTACGCAAAGTGAGGGTCTGCCACAAATGAGCAATCGCATGATCTTCACTTTTTTGCTCAAGATGCTCTGTCACCGGCTTCAATTTAAAAACAATAAAAAGCCATACGATTATTGACAGAGCCACAATCATCAGAAATGGTGATTGCCAGCCCCAGATATTCGCGATGTATAAACTTAGCGGAATTCCTAAAACCTGACTTGCCCCAAAACCCATTTGCAGGAATCCGAAAACCCTGCCCCTTTTCTCAAGCGGAAACAAGTCTGAGACAATAGCCATTGATATTGAACCAATAACCCCACCAAACAAACCGGTGAAAATCCTTGCGGCCAAAAGCATAGGATAGCTATGACTCAACCCACAGAAAAGTGTGCCAACAATGAAACCGATATAAAAAAATAAAAGTAATTTCTTCCTGTCAAAATGGTCAGCAAAGCCGGCGGTCATCAAACCAGAGAAGCCGGCACTAAAGGCGTATGCTGATACCGATAATCCAAACTGGGCTGTACTCAGATTCATGGATTTCATCAGGAGATCGCCCAGAGGTGAAATCACAATAAAATCAAGAACTACCGTGAACTGAGTCAGAGTAAGAATCAGTATAACAAAAATTTCATATGATGAGAATTTCAGCTTTATGTCTGTCGCTTCTGTACTCATCCTGAAATTATATAACTGATCATGCCTTTATGCCAAAATGAATTTGCTGGTGCAAGATAATGGTTTAAACCTTTAATCAGGAGTAAATATCAAAGCAAATTCCCTGAACGAGGCCAGCATAATACCTGTAAAATCCCATAAACTGATTCTTGTTCTTTATTCTATGTTATCCTATATTTAATCCTACATTAGAAAAAAACAAAACCATGCGTAAATACATTTGCCTTCTGCTCCTCTGCTTCATCAGCGCTTCAGCCATTTCACAGGAAAGTGCAGCCAAAAAAGATAATACGATCTATTATGGTAAAGAATCCTTTTTAATCGAAGGCACCGGGGTTGCTGAATCTGAAAAAGAAAGTCCGTACGACCGTTTACCTGCCTCCTACAAGGATAAAGTCAGAAAGGCGGTTTGGAATCTGTCAAAAAACTCGGCCGGAATTTCCCTAAGATTTAATTCCAATTCCCCCTCTGTAAAAGTAAAGTGGGCCTTACTGAATGACACAAAAATGAATCATATGGCCGAAACCGGCATAAAAGGTGTTGATTTGTATTGCAAAGTGAATGGAGTTTGGACCTATGTAAATACAGGTCGGCCGACAGCAAAGGAAAATGAGGCTTCACTGATAAGTGGTCTTAGTCAGGGAGAACGGGAATACAAACTCTATTTACCCCTGTATGATGGCACAACCAAAGTGGAAATTGGAATAGAAAGTGGTAGTACAATTACCAGGCCTGCTGTTGATAAAAAGCTGCCCATTGTATTTTACGGAACCAGTATTTTACAGGGTGGATGTGCTTCAAGACCCGGAATGGTGTTTACAAGCATCATTTCCAGAAAGTTGAATGTTGATTGTATCAATTTTGGATATAGCGGAAACGGGAAAATGGATCCGCCAATGGCTGAGCTTATTTCCGGCATAAAAGCATCTTATTATGTGATTGACTGCCTTCCAAATATGTCTGCAAAAGAAGTAACAGATAGCGTTATACCTTTAGCTAAAGCTATTCGTGCTAAAAATCCAAAAACTCCGATCGTGTTTGTCGAAAATGTAGATTATACCAGAGCAATTTTTCAGGCAAGTTTGCGAAATAGCATGAATGAAAAGAATCAGGCATTGAAAACAGAATTCAATAAATTGGTAAAAGGCGGAATGAAAGATCTGATTTATATCAGTGCAGCAGGTTCAATCGGAACAGATTATGAAGGTACTGTTGATGGAACCCACCTGACCGACCTGGGTTTTCTGCGTTATGCAGATTATCTGATTGAGAAATTCAAGGAAAATAAGCTGGCAATCAGATGATTTAAGCTGATTGACTAATATTTGTGTTAAACAGAGGTCTATAACAAAAGATAAGATCAAATTGGTTTCTGATTTGGAAAGCAAGGCTGGTGCTCCCTGGCACCTGCAGCCGGGCTCTACGCTAAAGCTTTTGCCATAAAATTTTTGTTTTAGATGCTATTGGGATTTGGCAAAAGGCTGCCGCTTCGATCCCGTTTAGATGGCAGGGACAATGGTGACTTTTTTGCAGCAGAATTCAAATCAATGAAATTATTCCTGAATAGTTACTGACAAAAGAACTACCGCCCAAAATAAATAATTCTATTAAAGCTCCCAACAATCATCATAAGGTGGTAATATCAGGAACCATAAAAATTTACCCCTTAAACCTCTCCTTCAAAAATTTGCCGGTATAGGAGTTCTTTTCTTTGATCAGATCTTCGGGAATACCTTCAAAAACAACCGTACCACCCTTATTACCTCCTTCGGGACCAATATCAATCACCCAATCGGCGCATTTAATCACATCCATATTATGTTCAATAACAATGATAGTATTTCCCTGATCAATCAAAGCATCGAAGGATTTGAGCAGTTTTTTTATGTCATGAAAATGCAGACCCGTGGTCGGTTCATCAAAAATGAACAGGGTTTTACTGCTGTTATTTCCTTTAACCAGGAAAGAAGCTAGCTTAATACGCTGTGCTTCACCACCGGAGAGGGTATTTGAAGATTGACCCAGATGAACATATCCCAATCCTACATCAGCAAGCGGCTTGATCCTGGCAAGGATCTTAGGCTCCTGCTCAAAAAACTCCAGCGCTTCATCAATGGTCATGTCCAATACTTCGAAAACATTCTTCTCTTTATAGGTCACATCCAATACATGCTGCTTGAATCGTTTTCCTTCACAGGCTTCACATGGCAGGTAAATATCTGCCATGAACTGCATTTCAATTTTCACTTCACCCTCACCCTGACACACATCACAGCGTCCTCCTTCCACATTGAAAGAAAATGCAGAAGGCTTGAGTCCTCCAGCTTTTGCAAGACCCTGGGAAGCAAATAAATTCCGGATTTCATCCCATGCCTTGACATAAGTCACCGGATTAGAGCGTGAAGAACGGCCAATCGGATTCTGATCTACAACTTCAACCTGTTCAATCTTATTATAATCACCTTCTATAGCATCATACGCTCCTGTTTGCTCACCCGAATAATTACCGATCGCCTTCTGAACCGCAGGCTGCAGAATTCGTTTAACCAGGGAAGTTTTTCCTGAACCCGACACACCTGAAACTACGGTAAGTACATTTAAAGGAAATTTAACATTAACCTCTTTCAGATTATTTTCACGGGCGCCTTTAATCTCGATAAAATCATTCCATTTACGTCGCTGTGATGGTATGGCAATACTTTGTCTACCGCTAAGATATTGTCCGGTCAGACTTTTTTCATCTTTCAAAATTTCAGCAAAACTGCCTGTAAAAACCAGGTTACCGCCATGAGTTCCTGCTTCCGGTCCAATATCTATTATATGATCTGCAGCATGCATGATCTCTTCTTCATGCTCTACCACCAGAACGGTATTTCCTACATCCCTTAATGAGCGTAAAACTTCTATCAGTCGATGGGTATCCCTTGGGTGGAGCCCGATACTTGGTTCATCGAGTACATAAACAGAGCCTACCAGTGAGCTGCCCAAGGAAGTAGCGAGGTTAATCCGCTGGGATTCCCCTCCGGATAAGGTATTTGACAACCTGTTAAGTGTGAGATAGCTCAGGCCAACGTCGTTCAGAAATTTGATACGGTTGGTGATTTCCATCAATAAACGTTTCGCAATCTTGAGCTGGGTTCCATCAAGCTCCAGGTTCTTAAAAAAATCCAGAGCCTTATCTAATGGCATCAACACAATATCAGTAATTGAATGGCCGGCAATCTTGACATAGGATGCATCCTGACGAAGGCGACTTCCCAGGCATTCAGGACAATTTGTCTTTCCTCTATACCTGGAAAGCATTACCCGGTATTGAATTTTATATGTTTGCGTTTCCAGCTCTATGAAGAAATCGTCAAGTCCGCTGAAATACTCATTACCTGTCCAAAGCAATCTCCTTTGCTCAGCACTTAATTGATTATATGAACGATGGATAGGGAAATCAAATTTGATGGCATTCTTAACAAGTTTATTAAGCCACTCCCCCATTTTTTCACCTCTCCAGGGTGCAATTGCCCCATCATAAACAGATTTACTTTTATCAGGAATTACCAGATCTTCATCAATCCCGATAATTTTACCGTATCCCTCACAACGTTTACAGGCACCAAAAGGATTGTTAAAGCTGAAAAAATTAGGGCTGGGTTCTTCAAAGCGCAATCCATCGAGCTCAAAGCGATCGCAAAACAGGTGCATACTGCCACCTATTTCCAGCATACAGTCGCCTCTGCCTTCAAAAAAAGCAGTCTGGACAGAATCTGCCAATCTGCTTAAAGTCTCATCATCATCAGAGAAGGACACCCTATCGATAACAATTTTTATTTCTACATCCTTGCCCGATTGAGAATTACCAATCGATTGATCATCTAAAAGTTCTTCAATTTTTGATAACTGTCCATTTATCAATACACGGTTGAATCCTTTTTGCAACAAAACCGCCAACTCTTCTTTTAATGAACGATTATTATGAGCATGCAGAGGGCACAATACTGTTACTGAAGTTCCGGACTCCATGCCGGAAATAAAATTAATCACATCAGTTACTGTATCCTTCTTCACCTCTTGTCCAGACACAGGAGAGACTGTCCGCCCTATGCGCGAAAACAGTAATTTGAGGTAATCATAGATCTCAGTTGAAGTACCTACCGTTGAACGGGGATTACTGGTAATAACCTTTTGCTCAATTGCTATTGCAGGAGCGATACCTTTAATATAATCTACCTCGGGTTTATTCATTCGCCCCATAAACTGTCTTGCATAAGACGAAAGGCTTTCTACATACCGGCGCTGACCTTCGGCGTATAATGTATCGAAGGCCAGAGAAGATTTACCAGATCCTGACATCCCGGTAATGACTACCAATTTATTCTTAGGGATGGCCACATCAATGTTCTTCAGATTATGGACACGTGCACCCTTAATGATTATGTACTTTTTAGGATCTTTTTCAGCCTCTTTATTCATTCTAAAACTCCAAACTGCTTTTTATCGTATATCTGTTATCAATACCTCAATATTCGGATTGCAAAAATACAGCTATATGTACTTATTATCGAGGGCGGATTAAATATTCTTTGATTTTGGCAAAATTTTTGCTTGATTTGAAAAACTAACCAACACATTTTAAATCTTTAAAGGAGGCCTGCTATCGAATAAACTCTACTTCAAGATCTTTTGGGAATTTACATTAAGGATAATTTAAAGTATGAGTGCTATAAATGTTCAATCGATTAGCGATCAGGAGCTGGTAAATCAATACATCAATGGCCATGAGCCAAGTCTGGAGGAGCTAATTCGCAGACATAAATCTAAAGTATATACATCTATTTATCTGCTAGTCAAAGATTCTTATCTGGCAGAGGATATTTTTCAGGACACTTTCATTAAGGTTATCAATACACTTAAAGCCGGAAGGTATAATGAGGAAGGGAAATTTTTGCCCTGGGTAATTAGGATTGCACATAACCTGGTGATCGATCATTTCAGGAAGGTGAAGCGTGCTCCGGTGGTTACTACAGTTGAGGGCTTCGATATTTTTGAGGTAATAAAGTTCTATGATGAAAGTACTGAAGACAAAATCATCCGTGAACAAACTTATCAGGATCTCAGGGGGCTGATTCACCATTTACCATCCGAGCAAAAAGAAGTGCTTATTATGCGTCATTATGGTGATTTAAGTTTTAAGGAAATTTCTGATATCACCGGGGTGAGTATTAATACTGCCTTGGGCCGTATGCGGTATGCACTAAACAATTTGCGCAAAATGATGCTAACCAGGGAATTAAGCTTGAAAAATAATTAAAAATATTTGCAGGCTCACAAAACATTTCTGTTATAGCTGCGTTTAATATCAAAAAAACCTTCGCTTATGATAGAAACTTCTACCCCTGCAACAAATTCGTTACCAAAAACAAAAGCTGAAAGAAGCCTGAATTCAGACGATCTTGGTGAGGATGAACAATTATTCTACTCTGCCATAAAATCTGATTTGAACACATTAGCCAGAAATCCTGCTGAAAAAACGATCAGCAATATCCTGGATTATTCAAAATCATTGTAAGAATTTGAAAAAGAGGCTGACTCAAAAGTAGGCAGTCTCTATTATATTTCGGGGCATTTTCGTAAATTAAATGCATGGGAACAAAGAAATCGAGCGCACCG
>CAZTRY010000076.1:0-11778 GCA_964616525.1 uncultured Sphingobacterium sp.
CCAATGGTTATGCGATAGCTAACCCTTTATTCCTGTTCACCAAGTCCCAATTAACGACAGTAGGCATGAGTCCGGGTGTCAGGAGGTTTAATATTAATCAGCAATTACAGCAAGAGGCTACCTATAGCGAAGTAACTGCACCTGGTGATAAATATTTTGCAGAAGGATATGTTAGAGAACACTGGGCTGCGTATTCAGGATCGGTAAATCAGATAGAACTGGTTATAGAGAACACTAAGGATGCCGAATCTATTAACAAACAAGCCGCAGCCAGAATCTGGAGAGTATATATCTACCACCAGTTAACGGATGTATACGGCGATATTCCATATTCTGAAGCAAGTAAGGGCACAGCTGGTAATTTTAGCCCTAAATATGACCTACAGAGTGATATCTATAAAAACATGTTTAAAGAGCTTGAAGAAGCTGCAAACTCATTTAATCCGGCAAAACCGGTATTTGGCTCTGCAGATTTGCTTTTTGATGGAAATGTGGTAAAATGGAAAAAATTCGCTTATTCAATGATGCTTCGTTTAGGTATGCGTTTAACCAAGATCGATCCTGCGATGGCAGAAACCTGGGTTAAGAAAGCAATAGCCGGGGGTCCGATAGTTGATGATTCGGATATGGCTAAAGTACCTTTTGCTGATGGTGGTTTAGCAAGTAACAGAAATCCGCTGTCAGATCATATGCGTGTTTTGGACTATGTTGATGGACAGAACCCACTAAACGTACAGGGATCGAAACTTGCTAAAACATTCATTGATCACTTAAAGGGTAATTCTACAACTACAAAAGATCCAAGGTTGAACGTAATCTCCGTATTATGGGTTAAACAACCATCAGGAGGCTATGTAGCAGATACTGCAACCGCATTACAAAGAGGTATGCAAAATGCTTTGTACAAAGCTTACCCGGCTGATTTTGAAACATACTCTGAGCCAAACCCAAATACTGTTATGAGATATGATGCTCCGATTATCGTAATGGCACCAGCAGAAACACATTTCTTATTAGCTGAAGCTGCGATTAGAGGATGGTATACTGGAAGTGCGGCTACTTCTTATGAAAATGGAGTTAGATCAGCAATGAGACAATGGTCCCTATTTGGAGCTGGCGGAAATATCTCTACCAATCAGATAAATACCTATCTCACATATAATCCGTTTAAAACTGCCGGTACTTTCAACGAAAGATTAGAGCAAATCTCTATCCAGAGATGGGTATTAGGATATCTGGATCAAATAGAAAGTTTTGCAAACTGGAGACGTACGGGATATCCTGCACTTATTCCAACCAATTACCCTGGTAACATTACCGGTGGTAGAATACCAAGAAGGTTTATAGTGCCTCTTAGTGAAGAACAACTTAACAAGGACAACTTCCTTGCTGCCAAGACAAGACAAAGTGGTGATAATACCCTTCTAAGTCGTGTATGGTGGGATAAAGAGTAATTTTTTATGATCAGAGAGGGGAAATTTATATCTTAGGATATAAATTTTTCCTCTTTGTTTTTTTAATTTAATTCACAGTCAATTAATCCTTTCTAAAAGAGATGAAGCGTAGAGAACTTATTAAATACCTCTCAGTTTTGCCGGTTTCCGGAGCTGTAGCGGGTGCAATTGTGCCATTCCAATCGTCAAATGCTGAAGAACTAACTGCGAATGAGCCGGTTCGTCAGTCTGGGCCAAAAAGGCTTGCTGCAATTATTAGTGTATATTTTACCGGTTCCCATGCGGATGTGATTGTCGGAAAGTATCTTGAAGGTTTCAATCAGGACGGGATGGCTCCCTATCCTGAATCAAAGGTTGTGTCAATGTTTCTTGAGCAGTTTGGTGAGGGTGGCACTGGCCGGGGTGACATCAGCCAGGAAATGTCGAAGAAGCATAATGTTCCAATCTTCAGGACCGTAGCAGATGCATTAACCCTGGGAGGTGATAGCCTTGCAGTTGATGGGGTAATTTTGATCGGAGAACACGGTACCTATCCGACAAACGATAAGGAACAAAAATTATATCCAAGATTTGAAATGTTTCTGAAGATTACTGATGTTTTCCGTCAGTATAAGAAGTCGGTACCGGTATTTAATGATAAGCATCTTTCATGGAGCTGGAGACAGGCTAAGCGTATGGTCGAAATTTCCAAAGAATTGAAATTTCCGATGCTGGCAGGATCTACTATTCCTGTTTCCTGGCGTATTCCTGCTGTAGATACTCCTTATGGTGCAAAACAAAAATATGCGGTTGGAATTTCATTCAGCGGACTTGATATCTATGGGTTTCATTTACTTGACGGTTTACAGGCCGTGGTTGAAAGAAGGAAGGGTGGCGAAACAGGTGTCCGTGCGGTTCAATGTCTTGAGGGACAGGATTGCTGGAATTATATAGAACATAATGAATGGGTAAAACGTCTTTTTGATCAGGCAATTTCACACAGTGAAACACGGGTTGCAGGTGATATGAAGGAACTGGTGAAAAAGCCTGCTGTATTTATTATTGATTATAATGATGGTCTGAAGGCTGCAGCATTTCTTCTTACCGGTTTGCTTCAGGATTTTACCTATGCAATCGATATCGAAGGTCAGCAAAAGCCATTTTCTACGCTCATGAAATTACAGGCAGGAAAACCGCATTATCATTTTGGATGTCTGGTTAAAAATATGGAGATCATGTTCAATACTGGCAAGGCTCCTTACCCTGTTGAGCGCACCATGCTTAGCAGCGGTATCTTGGATTTTGCACTTGAATCCCGTATCTTGGGTAATAAATTATTGGAGACACCTGAATTGTCACGGGTACGTTACCTCAGTTCTCCTGAATCGCATTTTTTTAGCAAAGGATGGGATAAAAACGGAAAAAGACTGGACTGATATTCGTTCAGTTTTTCTGTGAAACTGGTAGTATTTAATTTATTTCAATTATCAAATTCATAAACATTTAGAATCACCAATTAAAATGAGGAAGTTCTGTATTTTCTTTGTAAGTATCCTGTTACCAATTGCGCTTTTTGCTCAAACAAAACCTTACAACATTATTATTAAAGGCGGGCATGTTATTGATCCAAAAAATAACATAAACCGGGTTATGGATGTGGCCATTAAAGATGGAAAGATTGCAAAAGTAGCATCAGCTATAGACGCTTCTGAGGCAAGTCAAGTGGTGAATGCTTCAGGAATGTATGTGACCCCTGGGCTGATTGATATTCACGGTCATGTTTTTGCAGGAACTGAGCCCAACCATATGTACAGTAATGGATTTAACAGTATCATGCCTGACGGTTTTTATCAGCGTGTAGGAGTAACCACTGTGGTAGATGCAGGAGGTTCAGGCTGGCGGGATTTCCAGACTTTTAAAAAGAATATTATCGATAATTCTCAAACTCGCGTACTGGCATTCCTGAATATCGTTGGCAATGGTATGCGTGGTGGAATTATTGAACAGAATACAACTGATATGGATCCTCAAATAGCTGCTAAAGCTGCTTTGGCTTATAAAGAGCATGTTGTGGGCATAAAAGTGGCGCATTTTACCAGTCCTGATTTTACGAATGTTGATCGTGGGGTAGCTGCGGGTAAATTGGCAAATATGCCGGTTATGATCGATTTTGGAGGTACAAAACCACGTCTTTCGCTTTATTCCCTGTTAATGGAACGCTTACGTCCGGGAGATATCTTTACACACACTTTCGGTGAATTACTCGATACCAAAGAGGCAATTGTAGATACAGCAAAGCAAGCTTTAAAGCCTTATGTTATGGCAGCCCAGAAGAGAGGAGTCATCTTTGATGTTGGCTATGGAGGCTCAAGTTTCAGATATTCCCAGGCTATTCCGGCCGCAAAAGCCGGTTTCCACCCGAATACAATCAGTACTGATTTACATATCAGCAGTATGAAAGGTTCAATGAAGGATATGCTATTGGTCATGTCTAAATTCCTGAAATTAGGTATGGATCTTCCTGCGGTTATCAATGCTAGTACCTGGGCTCCTGCTAAGGCAATTAACCGTCCAATGCTTGGCCATCTTACTGAAGGTGCTATCGCGGATGTTGCCATTCTTGGTATGAGAAAGGGGAAATTTGGTTTTTATGATATGCAGGGCTTTAAAATGGACAGTGATGAAAAGCTTGAATGTGAAATGACCATATTCGGAGGTAAAATTGTTTATGATCTTAATGGCATTGTGAACCCGCTTCCTGACCTGACCAAATAGAGGGTATTTATATTATTTAAAAGAGATGAAGCGCAGGGAAATTCTCAAAACTTTAACCATGTTGCCGCTTGCAGGTGCGATAGGGAATTCAGTTACACCCGCACAGGCAGTTCCTTTACCAAAACGTGATTTATTCAGGGAGTTTGGATTAAGAACCTTCATAAACGCTTCAGGATATTTTACAAGCCTCAGCGGATCCCTGATGCAGCCTGATGCAGCTGATGCAATACGTGAAACTGCTAAATCTTTTTGCAGGCTTGAAGATGTGCAGGATAAAGTTGGAGAAAGAATTGCCAGTCTCTTGCATGCTGAATCCGCCATGGTCACTGCCGGGGCATTTTCTGCACTGATGCTTGGAATGGCAGGAGTACTTAGCGGGACCGACCAAAAGAAGGTTTCTCAGATTCCCAGACTAGAGGGCTCAGGCATGAAAACAGAAGTGATCCTGCAGAAGGCTCATAATGATGGTTATGCTCATGCCCTGACCAATTGTGGTGTAAAATTGATTACTGTGGAAACTGTCGAAGACCTGGAGAAGGCCATCAGCGAGAAGACAGCCATGATGTATTTTATTAATTATCAATCTTCACTGGGTAAAATACAGCATAAGGAATGGCTTGAGGTCGCCAAAAAGCATCAGATTCCAACCATGATCGATATGGCTGCTGATCTTCCCCCGAAAGAAAATTTATGGAAGTTTCATGATATGGGCTTTGATCTGGTTTGTGTTTCAGGAGGTAAATTTATGAGAGGCCCACAAAGTAGCGGAATACTTAGCGGAAGGAAAGAGCTTATTGCTGCGGCCAGAATGAGTGCACCTCCCCGGGGATCAAATATTGGTCGGGGAATGAAGGTGAATAAGGAAGAAATTTTTGGTTTATATATTGCTTTGGAGCATTTTATTAATACTGATCAGGATAAGGAATGGAAAATACTGGAAGACAGAGTAGCTGTTATTGCGAAAGAAGCGACCAGCGTTCCCGGAGTAAAAGCTGAATTGATTCCTCTGCCCTTGATTAATCGTATTCCTACACTGAATATTTCATGGGATAAATCAAAGATTAAACTTGAGAATCTGGTGGCTAACCTGAGAAATGGAAATCCATCCATAGAGGTAATGGGAGGTCCTGCCGGAAGCATAAATGTAACATCCCATATGCTGAAAAAGGATGAGGTAAAAATTGTAGCATCAAGAATAAGGGAGGAGCTTTACAAAGCATTGGTTTAAGAAATAGTCCCCAAAATGAGCTTTCCTGTTTTTTGCCCTGAACAGAGTCTAAAACTGTATAAATATTGAATTTTATAATCCTTCCTCTTAGCAGGAATAATAAATAATTAATAGTAAACAATCTCAATAATGAAACGCAGAGAAATTTTAAAATCCCTCACCTTGCTTCCGTTAGCTGGTGGGATCACAGCAACAGCTGCACCCCTGAACAATTTGCTGCCATCACCGGCAGCTGGGCGCGATTTGTTTAAAGAGCTCGGTATCCGGACTTTCATAAATGCCGCAGGAAATTACACAGTTATGTCTGGTTCTTTGATGCCGCCTGAAGTAATGGATGCAATCAATGCAGCTTCAAAGAAATTTGCACTTGTTGATGATGTACAGGAAAAGGTAGGCGAACGCATTGCAAAAATATGCCATGCTGAAGCCGCATTAGTATCTGCGGGTTGCTGGTCGGCATTGATGCTGGGTATGGCTGGGGTACTGACTGGAATGGATTCAAAAAGAGTTAGCCAGGTTCCAAATCTGGCAGGAACCGGAATGAAATCTGAAGTGATTCTTCAAAAGAGTCATTCAATGGGGTATGATCATGCTCTGACCCAGGCTGGGGTTAAACTGATCAAAGTGGAGACCAGAGCAGAACTTGAAGCTGCAATTAATGAAAATACAGCCATGCTTTGGTTTCTGAACCGGGAAGTAAATGTAGGACAGATCAAACATCAGGAATGGCTTGAATTGGGAAGAAAGTATAATATTCCAACAATGATTGATATTGCTGCTGATGTTCCGCCGGTTGAAAATCTTTGGAAATTTAATGATATGGGCTTTGATCTGGTTGCAATTTCAGGGGGCAAGGCTATGCGCGGACCTCAGAGTGCCGGAATTTTAATGGGTAAGAAGAAGTATGTTGATGCGGCTCGTTTGAGTAATAACCCAAGAGGTGGTATTGGTCGCGGACAAAAGGTAAATAAGGAGGAAGTACTGGGTATGTATGCGGCTCTGGAACGTTTTGTCAATCTGGATCATAAAAAGGAATGGGAAATGTGGGAAAGAAAAATTGCCTTCATCGCCGGTGCTATTAAGTCGATTCCGGGTGTTACTACAAGTACCCATATTCCTGCTACCGAAGATAATAAAATGCCAACTCTTAAAGTTACCTGGGATCCTAATAAAATTAAGCTTACGAATGTAGAAATGGGAGAACGTCTTCGCAAAGGTAATCCATCTGTCGAAGTAATTTCCTGGGAGGCACCCAATACGCTTCGTTGCGGTATGCATGTTCTTGAGGCAGGGGAAGAAAAAATTGTGGCAAGTCGATTAAAGGAAGAACTCCTGAAGGCTTCAGTATAAATTAAAAATCAAAAAATAAATTAAAATGCAAAAACCTTATTTCCTATTAGCAGTGCTGTTTTTACTCGCTAATTTTTCAGTTCAGGCGCAGACTTATCAAACCTTGTTGAAAGGCGGGCATCTCATAGATGCAAAAAACAATATTAATAAAGTCATGGATGTGGCCATTAAGGATGGTAAAATCGCAGCAGTTGCCGCTAATATAGATCCTAAATTGGCCAAGCAGGTGATTGATATCAGCGGCAAATATGTGACACCCGGATTGATCGATATTCACGGGCATGTTTTTGCGGGAACTGATCCTGATGGTCAGCTTGAAAATGGATTTTCTTCTTTGCCGGCAGATGGATTTACCTTTCGTGTAGGTGTAACAACCATCGTTGATTGTGGTGATTCCGGGGCTGAGACTTTTGAATTGTTTAAGAAGAATGTAATTGATAAATCTCAAACAAGGGTATTGGCATTTCTGAATATTTCCAGAAAGGGAATGTATGGTGATGAAAATTCTCTGGAGCAACAGAACAATAGTTTCTTTGATCCGGTACTGGCTGCAGATGTAGCTAAACATTATAGTGAGCATATTGTCGGATTTAAGGTGGCACATTATCACAAATCTGACTGGGTTGCCGTGGATAGAACTGTTGAAGCCGGTAAACTTGCAAATAAACCGATCATGGTTGATTTTGGAGGAACGATTCCGAGATTATCACTCGAAGAACTTTTTCTTAGAAAAATGCGTCCGGGGGATATTTTTACGCATACTTACGGACAGTTAATTAAAACTAAGGAGACAATAGTTGACCTCGAAACGAAAAAATTATATCCTCATGTACTTGAAGCAAGAAAAAGAGGGATCATTTTTGACGTAGGTCATGGTGGTGGAAGTTTTACATTCTCGCAGGCAATACCGGCCACAAAACAAGGTTTTTATCCTGAGACGATCAGCACCGACCTCCATACAGGCAGTATGAATGCCGCTATGAAAGATCAGCTGAATGTGATGTCTAAATTTATGGCTTTGGACATGCCTTTGGCTGATGTTGTAAAGGCAAGTACCTGGTCGGCAGCAAAAGCTATCAATCATGAGGAGTTAGGTCATTTATCTGTTGGTGCGATAGCTGATATTACAGTATTGAATCTACGTGAAGGTAAGTTCGGGTTTTATGACGTTGCAAGATTCAAAAAGGAAGGGAAAAATCTTCTTGAGTGTGAAATGACCATAAAAGATGGAAGGGTTGTTTATGACCTGAATGCTCTTTCATTTCCGTTGGCTAATTAAACAAGGCCATTTTTACTATTGAAAGGCTAATCTTTAACAAATACTATATTTTTAATTATCATGAAAAGACAAATCACATTTATACTTTTTATACTGATGGCAGGTGTTCTGGTATTCAGCACTGCTAAAGCTCAATCTGTTGCTAAAGATCCCGAAACGAGAATCAAAGAATTGGGAATAAAATTAAGGACTCCAGGCCCTCCTTCTGCGAATTTTTTGGGAGCAGTCAGAGTGGGAAACCTGGTTTTCCTTTCCGGGCAGGGTCCACTAAAGGAAGATGGAAAATTTATGATCGGGAAGGTTGGAAAAGAATTCAATTTCGAAGAGGCAAAATATGCTGCCCGTTTAACAGGAATAAGCTTATTGGAATCATTGAAAGCTGAGGTCGGTAATCTGAATAATGTGAAGCGAATTGTAAAGGTTTTGGGTATGGTCAATGCTGTGCCGGAATTCGATAATCACTCGCAGGTAATCAACGGATTTTCTGACCTGATGGTAGAAGTATTTGGTGAAAATGGTAAGCATGCACGCTCTGCGATAGGATTGGGATCACTGCCGAGAAATATTCCGGTTGAGATTGAGATGATTGTAGAAATGAAAGACTGATTTTTCCTTACTATAACCTATGATCAATTGAAAAAACCAATCACTTTCATTCTACTGTTACTATCAGTAATTGTTTTAGGGATAAATTCTGTCCGGGCGCAGTCTTTAGCAAGGGGTCCTGAAACAAGAATTCAGGAACTTGGTATCAAGTTAAGGCCTCGTGGGGGGACTTCATCCGGGAGTTTTATTGGAGCTGTTAGGGTAGGTAAACTGGTGTATCTATCCGGACAAGGCCCTTTAATTGAGAATGGTAAATATATAATTGGTAAGGTTGGACAGGATCTCAATTTTGAAGAGGCAAAAAATGCTGCCCGTTTAACAGGAATTAGTATGCTGGAAGCACTGAAAGCCAGTGTTGGAAATCTGAATAATGTAAAGCGGATTGTAAAAGTTTTGGGTATGGTAAACGCTGTTCCTGATTTTGATAACCACTCTCAGGTGATCAATGGATTTTCTGATCTGATGGTTGAGGTATTTGGAGAGAATGGTAAACATGCACGTTCGGCAATAGGACTTGGATCATTACCCAGAAATATCCCGGTAGAGGTAGAGATGATTGTAGAAATGAAGGATTGATTTTTTAATTTTTAAAAATTACATATATGAAACGTAGAGACGTTATTAAATTTTTATCTGCTGCTCCATTGGCAGGTGGAATAATTGGAAACGGTTTAACAGTGCAGTCAGCATCAGCTGAAGAAGCAACAACTGCAGTTGCAGGACGTGACCTTTTTAAAGAACTGGGACTCAAAACATTTATAAATGCATCATGTGTTTGTACCACTTTAACTGCTTCTTTAATGCCGCCTGAAGTTACCCAGGCAATTGCTAAAGGTGCAGAAGAATTTGTATTGCTGAATGATGTTCAGGATAAAGTTGGGGAAAAAATTGCGGAGCTATGTCATGCAGAGGCAGCCACAGTTACTGCCGGCTGCTGGTCGGCATTGGTGCAGGGGCTTGCAGGTGCAATGACTGGTATGGACCGTAAAAAAGTGATGCAGCTTCCTAATGTTGACGGTATGAAATCTGAAGTGATCCTTCAAAAGGCTCATGCCAATGGTTACCATCTGGCATTAAAGAATACCGGGGCTACACTGATCATCGTTGAAACCTTAGAGGAGGCGGAAGCCGCAATCAATGAAAAGACCGCAATGCTTTGGTTTTTGAACAGGGAACTGAATAAGGGTAAACTGAACTATGAGCAATGGCTTGCCCTGGGTAAAAAGCATAAAATCCCAACCATGATTGATATTGCTTCGGATGCTCATCCGGTGGAAAATCTCTGGAAGTTCAATGATATGGGTTTCGATTTGGTTGCAATCTCAGGAGGAAAGGCAATGAGAGGACCACAGAGTACCGGTATACTTATGGGTAAAAAAGATTTGATTGCTGCATCACGTTTAAGTGCCCCGCCAAATAGCGGTATTTGTCGTGGACATAAGGTGAACAAGGAAGAAATTCTAGCCATGTATGTTGCACTGGAAAGACATATTAAAATGGATCATGAAAAGGAATGGAAAATGTGGGAAGCAAGAATGGCCGTTGTGGTGAACACGATTAAAAGTGTAGATGGTGTAGAAACCGAAGTTTTCATTCCGGAGATCGCCAATAATACACCAACATTACACCTTTCATGGGATAATAATAAGATAAAAATGACCGGAAGGCAGCTGAAGGAGCGTTTGTGGAACGGTAATCCGGGCATTGAAGTTATGGGTGGCGGGACCATGGGAGGAAAAAAAGATGGGATAGAACTTTCTGTCTGGCAGTTAAAACCCGGGCAGGAGAAAATCGTTGCTAACAGAGTTAAAGAAGAGTTAATAAAAGCATCTGTTTAATTTTTTTATAAATTAATTTTTATCCGATACGATGAATAAGGGTGTATTCTCCAAACTCTTAATGGGCATTTCAATTGTATGTTTGTTGATTTCCCTATATATGGTTACTAATGGCAATATTGCAGAGGCAGGACCCTTTGTTATTGCTTTTTTACTATTACTTGCGATTAGTTTCAGAGGTTTTCCGGTGCTTCGCGGACTTACATTTACAACCACAATTCTTTCAGTGGTTGCAACTTCATTGTACTATCCGCAGTATTTCAAAGAATATAACGGATTTGAATTTGCTACTTTAATCACGCCACTGATCCAGGTTATTATGTTTGGGATGGGCTGTTCAATGGGTCTTAAGGATTTTATAGCACTGGCGAAATCTCCTAAATCAGTTATCGTTGGGGTTATCGGTCAATACACAATAATGCCTTCGCTTGGTTTTGCGCTGGCAAGTTTTACCAACTTTCCTCCCGAAATTTCGGCAGGAATTATTCTGCTAGGATGTGCTCCAACATCTGTTACTGCAAGCGTAATGTGCTATCTGGCGAAAGCAAATGTGGTGCTCGCAATTACCATTACAGCAATTACCACTTTGCTCGCTCCATTCCTTATTCCCCTGCTGATGAAAATACTTGCAGGTGGGTTCATAGAAATAAATGTACTGGAAATGATGTGGGGTATAGTGAAAATGGTATTTATACCTATCGGTGCCGGACTCATTTTTAATAAATTCCTGCATGGGAAAGCTAAATGGCTGGATGATTCAATGCCTCTGGTTTCTATGATTGGAGTTGCATTTATTGTTGCTATAATTATGGCTGCGGGGAGAGACAGCATATTGAATATCGGACTTGAACTGATCATAGTAGTTTTTCTTATGATTCTTTTTGGATTTTTCTTTGGCTACTGGCTGGCTAGAATTTTCAAGTTATCTGAATTTGATTGCCGTACAATTTCGATTACCACGGGGACTCAGAATGCCGGACTGGTTTCCGGGATAGCAAAGGTTATGGGCAAGATTGCAACGGTAGGCCTTGCTACAGCAGTTTGTGGTCCGATTATGGGTTTTTCATCATCTATCCTGGCTTCATACTGGAATAGTAATCCGCCAAAAGAGGAGGCTTCAGCCGGAATGGGGGAAGTTTAAATCCTGAATTTTTAAATTTTTAAAATTAGAATACAATATCATGTCTTTTAGAATAGCCCTGATGGGAATCTATCACGAGTCAAATACTTTTGTTCCTCAGGCTACAACCATTGCCGACTTCAGGAACG
>CAZTRY010000076.1:11878-17347 GCA_964616525.1 uncultured Sphingobacterium sp.
CACGAGTCAAATACTTTTGTTCCTCAGGCTACAACCATTGCCGACTTCAGGAACGGTAAATATTTAACGGGTGAGGAAATCAGAAAAGAGTATCAAACTGCACATAATGAAGTAGGCGGGATGCTGGAAGTAATGGATAGGGAGGGGATGGAAGTTATTCCGATTATTTTCGCATCTGCAACGCCCGGAGGTGCTCTTTCTGCAAATACTTATAATATACTGCTGAAAAATATGATGGATGAACTTGACAAAGTTCTGCCTGTTGATGCATGTCTGGTTATTCCCCATGGTGCCGGAGTTTCAGAGGAGTTTCCGGATATGGACGGACATTGGTTAAGCATGCTAAGGAAAAAGGTAGGTGATTCAGTTCCTATTTTCGGAACTCTTGATTTACACGCAAACGTCAGTCCGCTGATGGTATCATCCACTAATGCTTTGGTGGCCTATAAAGAGAATCCGCATATTGATATGAGACAGCGGGGTATCGAAGCAGCGAATTTGCTGGCAGATTATTTAAAAGGAAAGACAAATCCGGTTCAGGTTCTGGTTCAGGTTCCTCTGGCAATCAGCATTGAGCAGCAGTTAACAGCTAATGAACCTTGCAAAAGTCTTTATGCTTATGCCAATGAATTAAGCCGGGATCCTGAGATTTTATCCCTCAGTATTCAGCACGGTTTTCCTTATGCTGATGTTGAAGAAATGGGGACATCAATAATTGTGGTAGCCAATGGGAATAAGGAGAAAGCGCTTGAGATTGGAAAGAAATTAGAGACCTATATTCTCGATCGGAGGGAAAGTTTTGTGGGAGTTAAAAACGACATTCAAGCTTCTCTGGATTTGATCGATAAAAGTGAGAAGCCGGTATTATTACTGGATATGGGTGATAATGTCGGCGGGGGTGGTCCTGCAAATAACTGCTGCATCCTGGAAGCCTTCGAAGAAAGTAAAAAGTACAAATATTTCGTTTGCATCTATGATCCTGAGGCTGTTCGTATGGCCGGAAACCATCAGCCGGGAGAGTGGTTCGAACTGATTATAGTTGGTACAGGGAAGGATGGAATAAGAACCTACAGGCTTAAAGTAAAATTACTCAGGTTAACAAATGGTGAATTCCAGGAAAGTAATCCAAGGCATGGCGGACAGATCAATTTTAATATGGGTAAAACTGCAGTAGTTGCCACTAAACAGGGTAGTGAAATCATGCTGACCACCTTAAGAGTAATGCCCTTCAGTTTACAGCAATTAATTTCTCAGGGAGTTCAACCTTCTGATTTCGATGCAATAGTGGCTAAAGGGGTGAATGCTCCTATTGCGGCCTATGCCCCGGTTTGTCCGACTGTTATTCAGGTAAATACTCCGGGAGTAACCCAGGCTGATATGACCCTGTTTAAGTTTGAACACAGAAGAAGGCCATTATTCCCTTTCGAGAAATGATTAACATATAGAACAATAACTCAATAAGTAATTAAATTTTTTACCCTCTGGGAAAGTATAATTTAAACTAATTCATCATGGATAGACAGCTGATTGACAAAAACATAAGCAGGACAGCTTTTTTCATCTTTGGAATGGCATTCTTACTGATCCTGCAGAATTTGCAGGTAAATGCTCAGGCAGCAAAAGATAATCTGCGTCCTGCAGCGCTTGGAAAGAATGGTATGATTGCGACCGCAAATCCGCTCGCAACACTTGCAGGCCAGAAGATTTTAGTGAAAGGTGGAAATGCCATCGATGCCATTGTTGCAGCGGCTGCTTCCCTTAATGCTGCAGAACCTTATATGTCTGGTACTGCTGGTGTGGGGTATATGTTATTCTACTCTGCGAAGGAAAACAGGGTTAGATCTTTGGTTTTTGGAGGCTGGGTGCCTGAAACTTTCAAAATCACAAAATTTAAAACCGATGTTAAAGTTGCAGATGGTGCTGGTCATGGTGCAATGGAAAGCATAGGGCCAAGAATTGCATCAGTTCCAGGGAATCTGGCGGGCTGGGCAAAGGCATTGAAAGATTATGGAACAATGCCTCTTTCTGAAGTATTCGAAAGTGCGATTGATTACCTTGAAAATGGGGTTCCAATCACGGAATTTGATCAGGCAATGTGGGCAGGAACGGTTAAGAGGATTGCTCCTCATGCTGAATCAAGAAAGATTTTCTTTAAGAATGATAAAGACCCGTTCGTAATCGGTGATTATTTTTCAAACAAGCCTCTGGCAAAAACAATGAGAAGGATTGCAAGTGAAGGGATTGATGTTTTTTACAAAGGAGAGATTGCTAAAGAAATGGCTGCTGCATTTGCCCGTGATGGAGGTTTTATCACTGAAAAAGACCTGGCCTCTGTACCTGATAAAGTACAGTGGGTCGATCCGATCTCTATTAAATACCGGGATTATACAGTTTACAATAACCCCCCTCCGGGAATGGGCCTCCAGCAATTACAAACGCTAAAGATCATGGAAGGTTTTGATCTGCAAAAAATGGGTCATAATAGTGTAGATTATCTCGCTCATTTGCTTGAGGCGGTTAATCTGAGCAGAATTGATTCTGATAAATATATTGGTGATCCAAAATTCGTCGATGTTCCGGTTGATATGTTGCTATCTGATGCATACATCGCCAAACAGCGCGAAAAGGTTATTGCTAAGGTAAAAGAAAGAAAAGCTGGATTAAAGCCGGAGACTTCCCAGAATATTAGCCCGCATCCTGTTGATGATCCAAATGCATCCAAATATAGATATGCAACTACCAGTCTGTCTGCAGTTGATAAATGGGGTAATGCAGTTGTAATTATTCAGACTCATGGCGGAGGTTTTGGTTCAGGCTATGTAGCCGGAAATACCGGTGTGGTATTTAACAGTGCACTGGATTGGATGACTCTGGAGCCGGGTAAAGCAAATACCGTCGCTCCGGGTAAAGCTGTTGGATGGTGTATTGGTGGGATGATGCAATTTCATAAGGATGGTAAGCCGCAGTTGATTGTAGGTTCACCAGGCAGTTTCGGTATTTTACAGTCTGTTCCTCAGGTAGCAATGAATAACATCGATTTTGGGATGAACATTCAGGATGCAATCAGTGCACCCCGCTTCAGATGGAAAGATGAGTTGGGCTCAGTACCGGCAAAGGAAATTATCATGGAAACCAGAGTACAACCAGGCGTTATCAAAACCTTAAGAGGAATGGGATATGTGATAGACACGAGCCTGGGCGACTGGTCAATGACCGTTGGAGGAGCTCAGGGAATAACCATAGACCATAAAACAGGCTGGCTTATGGGTGGTGCAGATCTGAGAAGAAATGGTTATGCAGTTGGATGGTAATTAGTTGGTTAGAAATTTTTTATATAAAATTATTAAAATGAAAAGAGAGAGCAAAAGTGACCGCAGAGACTTTATTAAAAAATCAGTCTTTGCAGCAGTAGGTATGAGTATCGTTCCCGGGTTTACCATGGGTGAAAATGGAAATATCACTTCAATTACCGAAGAGTTATCAAGAGCTCTTGCCGGTCAGGATGGAATTAAGAAAGTTGCATTCATAACCCATATATACAGGAATAGTGCTCATGCTGATGTTATCGGCACCAAACTTTTTCTTGGTATTCCTACTGATGAGGGAATGGTGGCTCCTCAGATAAAGATTGCTTCGGTATACATTGAGCAGGTTGGCGCGAATGATACTGGTATCAGAATCGCGAATATGAATAATACCCCGGTGTATCCCACAGTTGAAGAAGCTTTAACTCTTGGCGGAGATAAACTTGCTGTGGATGCGGTGATTTATGTCGGTGAACATGGCGAATATCCTTATAACAGACTAGGTATGAAACTATATCCCCGAATGAATTATCTCGAGAGGATATTCAGAGTGTTTGATGCATCCAATAGATCGGTACCTGTCTTTACAGATAAAGCCTTGTCTTATAGCTGGTTGGATAGCAGATGGATTTATGACCGTGCAAAGGAATTGAATGTTCCTATGATGGCAGGCTCATCTTTACCATACTGCTGGAGAGATAAGCCTCTGGTACATCCAATTGGAGTTAAAATATCGGAAGCTGTTGCTATCGGATATGCCTCACTGGATGCTTACGGTTTTCACGTAACTGAAATTCTGCAGTGTATGGTTGAGAGAAGAGCAGGTGGCGAAACCGGTGTTAAAAGTGTTGAAGGCCTGAAAGGAGATGATGTTTGGAAAGCGATCGATTCAGGAAAAATCTCTCAAAAGTTAGTTGATGCAGCTTGTGATACAATACAAGATAAAGAAATAGGGAATATGCGTGAGATTGTACCTACACCTTATGCAGTAATCGTTAATTATACAGATGGAACAAAGGGAACAATTATGATGCTGGATAAGTATGTCAAGACAGGTTGGGCTTATTCTGCAAACACCTCAAAAGGCATGGTTGCAACAGAATTTGTACTAAGCGGAGGTCCAACTTATGCCCATTTTAGCTATCTCGCTCTGAATATACAGAAATTCATTGTCAGCGGACCTACTGCACCAATAGAAAGAAATTTATTGACAAGCGGTATTATTGATATGGGAATACGTTCGCTGGCTGAAGGCAAAGTGAAGCAAACCCCGTTTTTAAATATTAAATACTCAGCAGCAGGTTATGAGCCAATCAGACCTACCGCACCCCGACCTACAGGACAAAGTATAGCTCCATGGCATCCGAAGGAGTATGAGTTTATGATTCCGGATGCCTTTAAGAACAAAGGATAGTCATTTATTGAAAATTTATTTAATCAGCTGATACTTTTTTTTAAAATATACCAGAAATAATACGCGTTTAATTTGGAAAATCAGTAAAAAGTCAAGAATATGCACCGTATTTAAACAACACCCAATTTAAAAGCAAAATTCAATAAAAATGAAAGTCAATTTTAAAAATTTATACAGGACTAATCTTCGTACAAAGCTAATTGCTTTTTTAGGTCTGGCATTTCTGATCACGATCAGTTTTATTAATTCAGGGGGATCTGGTGGACTTCCTCAGGGTGATCCTGATAATGGCGGACTTGCACTTCCAGGCGATTTTGAGGCGGTTGTAGTTGCTGATTCTCTCGGACGTGCAAGACATCTTGCAGTTAACAAAAATGGAGATATTTATGTTAAATTAAGAGTGCCTGATGCCCAACAACGTGGTAGTGTTGCCTTGAGAGACAATAATAACGACGGCAAAGCAGATATCATTGAGTATTTCGGAAGCTATCCGGATACAGGCAATTATGGAACTGCTATGCGTATTCATAAGGGTTATCTGTATTTCAGTACTGCTGGTGAGGTTTTAAGAACCAAACTGACTCCGGGAAAATTAGTTCCGGAAGGCAAGACAGAAACTATTGTTGTTGATAATTACAAAAGAGGAAAATATTCCCATATAGCAAAACCAATTGCTTTTGATAATAAAGGCAACATGTATGTTCCTTTTGGTTCCCCAAGTGATGTTTGCCAGATTGCCGACAGACAACC
>CAZTRY010000077.1:0-17012 GCA_964616525.1 uncultured Sphingobacterium sp.
TTTTTTATTGATAAAATTTGAATGTTTAATTTATAACTTTGAATTATGGAAGAACAAAACATAGAAAATCAGTTAAATATTGAACTTTCTGAGGAAATTGCAGAAGGTATTTATTCCAACCTTGCTGTGATAACGCATTCAAACTCAGAATTTGTACTTGATTTTATCAGGGTGATGCCCGGCGTTCCAAAAGCGAGGGTAAAATCCAGAATTGTATTAACTCCCGAGCATGCCAAACGTTTTATGGTTGCTCTTGAAGAAAATATTGAAAAGTTTGAAGCCCAGAATGGCAGAATAAAAATCAATACAGAGCAACCGGGATTCCCGATGAACTTTGGCGGACCAACAGCACAGGCCTAGGTGAGAAAGCGATTGAATAAGCTCGTATTTGGAAATCAGCATTCTGGTGACAAAAACGTGCATGTACATACTCATCATTTTACTAAAATTAAAAATGTATGGGATAATGCTCATTACCAAGATTTTGGAATTGAACGAATACTCAGGCTGTTCCTGGTTGGTTCAAAAATATTTTTCCCAGGTATTTATATAGATTATCTGGCAAAAAACTCAACCCTTTACAAGAGAAAGCTCATTGGCGAATTCTATGTGATTTTTAAGACCCTTGTTCCATTCATGATGCTGTATTTCAGCTTATGGAATCATTTGGGACTTTACATATTTAATATTTATTTGCTTGTTGAGACCTTTCTGCACATTTTTCACAAAATATTCCTCCCTGAGCATGACCATTACCATGATAAATTAGCTAACCGCTCAATTATTCTGCTTTTTTTTAATTTTATTGAAGTAATTGCATCTTTTGGGGTTATATATGCTGCCGGAAATTACCTCAATCAGCCGGTTCAAACCTGGATTGATGCACTCTATTTCAGTTTTATCACTGGTGTTACCATAGGATATGGTGATTTTCATCCGGTTAATGAACAAGGAAAGATTCTGGTTATTGTCCAGATATTGAGTACGATGGCTTTTTTATTCCTGTTCTTTAATTTTTTTGGTCCACGTTCGGGAGAGAAGCTATCGCATCATCAAGAAAGTCCAAAATGACACCGGACTCCAATGGATCAAACCAATGCATATCTTCTGATTTTTTAAACCAGGTTAACTGTCTTTTTGCAAACCTCCGGGTATTTTGTTTAATCTTTTCAATGGCCTCTTTTTCAGAAAGCTTTTCATCAAAATATTCGAAAATTTCAGAATAGCCAACCGTATTCAGTGCATTCAGATGCCTGTAGTCTTTAAG
Organism: uncultured Sphingobacterium sp.; assembly: GCA_964616525.1. Lineage (GTDB taxonomy): Bacteria > Bacteroidota > Bacteroidia > Sphingobacteriales > Sphingobacteriaceae > Daejeonella. The sequence goes on from CAZTRY010000077.1 coordinate 1,268, forward strand.
TGCTTCAACTTCCCTGAATAATCCACTTTTAACCATCTGATCAACTCTTAGGTTAATTTGTTCATATAGTTTTGAACGTTCAGGGCTCAAGCCAATCTTAAGGATGTTAAAATCTCTCTTTCTCTGGGTTTTGCTTCGAAAGGAAGAAAATGGTTTTCCGGTACTTTCGAATACTTCAAGTGCACGTATCAGTCGCTGGGGATTGTTAAGATCTACCTCTGCATAATACATGGGGTCAGCCTTTTTTAATTTCTCCTGAAGGGATACAATTCCTTCCTCTGAAAAAAGCTGATTTAATCTGGTTCTGGTTTCTCCTGATGAGGCAGGGAATTCGTCAAAACCATTGCAAATTGCATTGATGAATAACCCGGAACCACCCACGAGGACTACCTGATTGTGGGTTTTGAATAATTTATTCAGAAGATGGATTACCTCTTTTTCAAAATCCCCCACAGTATAGGTATCATGGATCGAATGGCTGTCAATTAAATGGTGTCTGGCTTCTGCCAGTTCTTCTTTAGATGGCTTAGCCGTACCTATATTCATTTCCCGATAGAACTGTCTGGAATCGGCTGATATAATCTCAGTTTTGAAATGTTTGGCTAACTGAATGGCCAGAGCCGTTTTTCCTGCTGCTGTAGGACCTGCAATAACGATCAGTGTTTTGCTCATACAGCTTCCGGTTTGTTTGGAGAATTTAATTAATACTCATCCTTCTGAAGATCATCCTGATCATAACCTTCATTGTCAGAGAATTCATCCATAAACTCGTCTTTTTCTTCTTCTTCCGCAGATTCTTCTCCGGTATTAATTCCCATATCATTCATTTGCTCAAGATCTTCAGCGTCTTCAGGCTGGAAATCAAGTTCATTAAGAAAATCAAATTCTTCCGAGACCTCTGTTGCAGCAGCAGTTGGAATGATTCCGCTACCGGTAATTTTGGGAGCTTCACCAAGGCTGCGGGCAACACATGGATATGTTTTTCCCGGCTCATCACTCAGGATAATTTTGACCAGCTCAACATGAAAATCGAAAGGTCTGTCGAAATTATAGGTATAATAAAATTTCTGGTGCGGATCATCAATAAAACTGCTGAGTTTTGAATTAGCCATCAGTGCAACCCCATTATTAACCTTCCGCTGGTTGGGCAAAAAGGCAATTTCTTCATTCTTTATCCACTGATCGTTACTTACATAAAAGGAGGAAGAGGCCTCAACCTGGTATCCGGTCGACTGGTGGATAGCACGATGGAGGTCTTCAAATGTTTGATTTGATTTAATGTCAATATCACGCTCGATATCATCATAATCCTCAAAAGAAACCCTGAATCTATATATTGCCATTTTCTTGTTTTATTATTTACAAAAATACTATTTGATTGTTTGCTTAAAGATTTTTCTTAAGTTAATTAAGAATCTTTATGGTTTTAATTTTACAGGATTAAGTCCCATAGCTCTGCCTTTCTCCAGCATATACTCATACGCTTCTTCTTTTGAGTTTTTTATTTCCCCCTCCAGAATGGCTTCACGAATCTGAGTTTTAATGATCCCCACATCCCTGCCAGCACTTATATTGAAAGCCTGCATGATATCTTCACCACTTACCGGAGGCTGCCAGTTTCTGAGCTGATCGCTTTGCTCAACATCTTTTAGCTTCTGTTTTACCAGATCGAAGTTACTTCGATATTTCTTTATTTTATATTCATTTTTAGTCGTTACGTCTGCATTACAAAGTAACATTAGCCCGTCAATTTCTTCACCCGCTTCGAATAATAAACGTCTTACTGCTGAATCGGTGACCACATCCTGTGCCAGAACAATTGGTCTCAGATGTAACTGTACTAATTTTTGCACCAGCTTCATCTTTTCATTTAGCGGTAATTTAAGCTGTGCAAAAATTTTGGGTACCATTCTGGCACCTCTGTCCTCATGCCCGTGAAATGTCCAGCCATGTCCCGGTTCAAAGCGTTTGGTAGCTGGTTTAGCAATATCATGCAGAATCGCAGCCCATCTCAGCCAGAGATCTCCGGTATTTTCAGCGATGTTATCCAATACCTGCAGCGTATGATAGAAATTATCTTTATGTCCTTTTCCTGCAATAACTTCTACGCCCTGGAGTTCAGCCATTTGCGGAAAAATATGCTTTAGCAAGCCGGTATCGAATAAATATATAAAACCGATGGAAGGTTTCTTCGCCAGAATAATCCGGTTTAATTCATCTGTAATCCGCTCTGCAGATACTATTCTTATTCGCTCGCAATTCTTTTTGATCGCTTCAATGGCATCCCCGCTAATGGTAAAATCAAGCTGGGTAGCGAAGCGTATGGCCCTCATCATTCTCAAAGGATCATCTGAAAAGGTCTCAACCGGATTTAGTGGTGTTCGAATCAGTTTGTTTTCCAGATCTTTAACACCATCAAATGGGTCTAATAAATTGCTAAAGTTGGCAGAATTTAAGCCCAGAGCCATCGCATTAATGCTGAAGTCGCGTCGTTTCTGATCATCCTCAAGTGTGCCGTTCTCAACAATTGGCTTTCTTGATTCCAGTCGATAGGATTCTTTCCGGGCGCCTACAAATTCGATTTCGAGATCTCCGTAACGGAGCATCGCTGTGCCAAAATTCTTAAAAACTGAAACTTTGCTTTCCAATAGTTTTCCGGCTGCTTCAGCGAATTTAATCCCATTTCCGATGACCACAATATCAATGTCTTTTGATGGCCGTTTCAGGAAAATATCCCTTACATAGCCTCCAATTACATAGATTTCTGTGTCTGTAGCATCTGCCAGTTCACTAAGTTTCTTAAATACCGGATGTTGAAGGTGTTTTTTCATATTGATTCAGACCGGAGCATACAAATTGAAAATGGAGACGATCTGAGCAGGTAATAATCTATCCGCAAAGGACAACATATTATTGCAATTTTCAAAAAATGAAGAGGATTCAGGGCTCAATTCTGATATTCTGCTTGAATTATTTCCGAATGAATGAGAAGAGACCACCTGGTTCAAGCTTCATGATGGTTGATGGTTTTTTTAATTTTCGCTCATCTTGCTCCCAGTTAACCACATAGTCCACACCATTCAGTATTGCTTCTTCAATATCATCAAAAGTTGCCGGAGAAGGATTCCCGCTCAGGTTAGCCGAAGTAGATATCAACGGCTTTCTGAAACGCTGTATTAATTGCTGACAAAACTGATGTTTCACTATCCGGATACCGATACTGCCATCTTTTGCGATTGCGTTAGGAGCGAGATTTTTTGCCCCAGAATAAACAATGGTCAATGGATTTTCAGCGTATTCAATCAGATCATATGCAATTTCAGGAACTTCTTTGATATAGCTCTGAAGTTTGTTTTCGCTATCAAGCAGCACTATCAGACTCTTTTCTTCGGCGCGACCCTTAAGTTTGAAAACTTTTTCAACGGCTTCAGGATTGGTGGCGTCGCAACCAATTCCCCAGATCGTATCCGTGGGGTAGAGGATTAATCCTCCATTTTTTAATACCTCAATTGCTTTATTTACTTCGTCTTTTAACATTTAATGATGTTTTGATATAAATTATTTAACTGATCTGCAATTTTCCGGTCTGAGAACTGTTCCAGGTGATCAAATCCGTCTTTTATCATTAGTTGTCTTTTTTCAGGATTATTTAAGACATTCTTTATCTGTACTGCAAGTGCAGAACTGTCTTTGGGATCAATATATATACTTCCGGCTCCGCCTGCTTCTTCAAGACAAGAGCCTGTGGCTGCGATCACAGGTACCCCCGAGCTTAATGCCTCAACCACAGGTATACCAAATCCTTCATATTCTGATGGGAACAGGAACAGGTCAGCCATCTGATAAATTCCCGGGAGGTCATTAAATGTCACATTCTTTAAAAAATGCACCCTGGGAATGAGGCTATATTTACTGACAAATTCCCTTACCTTTTCGGCATAAGGCGTGTCTTTCCCAATGATAATCAGTTGTATATCAGTATCAAGTTCGCGCAATGCCTTTACTGCCAGTAAAGCATTTTTTCTGGTTTCAATGGTGCCAACATACAAAAGGTAGTTCTCCGGCAAATTATATACTGATCTAATCTTCTGTTTTTCTGCATCGGAAATTTTATTCCGGAATACAGGGTTGCAATTCTGAAAGATTACTTCTATCCTGTTTTGATCAATATTGAACAGATTAATCAAATCAGATTTTGTTCTCTCACTGATGGCAATAATCTTATCCGCATGATCGGCAGCATAACGCATTTTATATTCATAGATCTTCCTGTCAAACCAGGGATAATATTGCGGATAGCGGTAAAAAATAAGATCATGAATACTGACTATAGAAGGAATTCCCTGCTTTCTTAATCCGAAGGGGATCTCATTGCTTAGACCATGATAAAGATCTATTTCTTCAGTCTTAAGATTTTTAACTATGCCGAAACTTCTCCAATAGCTGCTGGAAAAGTGCTTTTTTGGAGATTTTAATGTTATTGAGGGTGATTTTTGAAGACCTTCAGATGCCGTGGATGCTGCTGCCGCAAAAACCTGGTATTGGTTTTCAGGATGGTGTTCGGCCAAAACTTTTAGCACATACCTGCTGTAATTACCTAAGCCGGTGAAGTTTTGGGTTATACGTTTACCATCAAAGCCTATCTTCATTTTTTTGAATTAAAACTAAAAAAGGATGAGTATCAATCATCCTTTCTTTAATTTATAAAAGCTTAAATGCAGGGTTTATACCGCTACATTATTCTCTCTCAGGGCATCGTTGAGAGAGGTTTTTTTATCTGTTGATTCTTTTCGCTGCCCAATAATCAAGGCACAAGGAACCTGATATTCACCTGCAGGGAATTTCTTAGTATAGGAACCCGGAATAACCACTGAACGGGCAGGAACAAAACCTTTGTATTCTACCGGATCATCACCAGTAACATCAATAATTTTAGTTGAAGCGGTCAGAACAACATTTGCTCCCAAAACAGCTTCTTTTTGAACATGAACACCCTCTACAACAATCGCTCTTGAACCAATGAAGCAATTATCTTCAATGATTACCGGAGAGGCCTGCACTGGCTCCAGAACACCACCAATTCCAACACCTCCACTCAGATGAACATGCTTTCCGATTTGTGCACATGAACCAACCGTAGCCCAGGTATCAACCATAGTTCCTTCATCAACATAAGCTCCGATGTTTACATAAGATGGCATTAAAATCACTCCTTTTGCAAGGTGTGCACCATAACGCGCAATGGCATGCGGAACAACCCTGACACCGGTTTCTTTGTAATCGGTCTTTAATTTCATCTTATCATGGAACACAAATGGTCCCACTTCGATCTCGACCATCTCACGGATCGGGAAATAAAGGATTACTGCTTTTTTTACCCAATCGTTTACATGCCAGCGATCACCGATTTGTTCGGCAACCCTTATTTCACCTTTATCCAGATGTTGAATCACACTTTCAATGGCAATTCTGTATTCTTTGAAATTGATGAGAGTGCGATCTTCCCAGGCACTTTCAATAAGTTTTTTATATTCGGAAACCATACTTTTAATTTAAGGCAAATTAAAGGATTTTTCTGCCAATTTTTCAATCATTTCGTCATTTCTTGCGTAATTTTGGGCTATGCAGGGATCTGAAAAATTACGCATTGACAAATATTTATGGGCTATCCGCGCCTTTAAAACCCGGAGCATTTCAACAGAGGCCTGTAAGGCAGGAAGAGTAAAGCTTGACGGAAATAATCTGAAAGCTTCCCATATCGTAAAGATAGGAGAGGTGTATACTGTGCAGAAGGGTAGTGATAAGAAGATCATTGAAGTTATTGAACTCCTGGAAAGGAGGGTAGATGCAAAGACTGCAGTTAATTTTTACAAGGATCTTACCCCGATTGAAGACACCCAGGCTTATAAATCAATGTTTCATTCTGCTAACCTCAGCAGGGACAGAGGCACCGGCCGTCCAACGAAAAAAGATAGGCGGGAAATTGATGATTTGCAGGAGGGATGGTTTGATTGAGTTGACACCCGATAGCTATCGGGTTGATAGTTGACAGTTGAGAATGGAGACCCGATAATTATCAGGTGGAGAATTGCCTACATTTTAAGCGTCATCCCAACGCATGAGCGATCTGCTAATTTTAAGCCCAATAGCAAATAATAATTAATTAAAATCCATTCCGTGTCGGGATGGCGGTTTGCTATTCGCATTGTACCTTTGATTGTTCCTGGCTCTTGAATCAAATCAAATAACTTTTTTCCGGGCTCATGATTTGCTACTATCTATACCCTAAACCCTTCTCTCAAAATTAAACACCGTCACCTCTGCTCTGGAGCCCAGCCGGATTGGAATACCGCTTGTGCCAATTCCCCTCGAAACATATAGGTGAGGTAATTCTTCACGGTACCATCCGCTAACATACTTTCCGCTTCCATAAGGTCTGAAAGGAGCAAATCCAAACAGATTAAGCTGTCCGCCATGGGTATGACCTGAAAGAATAAGATCTATTGGGATATCTTTCATCTGGGTTTTAATGATGTCGCGATGCTGAGGACAATGAGTCATTACCACATGATAATCTGATTTCTGATAAAATTCCATAGCCATGTTGAAGTCGGCTTTTCCTGCAATAAGATCATCCATTCCTGAAACGGAAATTGTGGTTTTCCCGAAGGTATAAAGGAAAGAATGATTGACAATTAATTCGACTTTATGCTTGTTGTAAACGTCAAGTAGTTCGAGCGGATGGACCTTCCAACATTCCCAGTTACCCAGAATGGCTGTTTTTTTAATCTCCGGATCGAACATCGCCAGGTACTTATCCAGGTTTTTTAAGCTTTTATTCCGGTCAATTACATCCCCGGTAAAAAGGATGAGTTCCGGTTTAATCCGGTTGACAAGGCTTGCAAGTTCGATGTGTTTGGGCTGGATTCTGCGAAGGTGGAGGTCAGATATTTGAAGGATTTTCAGGTTGCTGCCATCCGGACTTGCATTCCCGATATAAAATTCATTGAGTTCGATGAATACCTTTTCATACCAAAAGGCATCTATCGCGGTCACACTGGTAATCAGTCCGATACCACCCCAAATAAATTTCCTTCTACTGATCTTGTTCATTCAATAGCTTGTTTTCATCGCTGAATGCTCCCAGAGTTCAAAAGCCGATTTTGCTTCCCCGTTCAAAATCTGATGCATGGCTATTTTTCGCTTGTCATTGCTCAGTGCAATTTCATCATATATGAAGGAGTCATTGAATCCGATATTTGCTGCATCCTTCTTTGTATTCGCATAATAAATCGCGCCGATTTGAGCCCAATAGATAGCACTGAGACACATCGGGCAGGGTTCACAACTCGTATAGATTACACATCCGCTTAGATCAAATGTCTTTAATTTTCGGCAGGCAAGTCTGATTGCAGATACCTCAGCATGTGCCGTAGGGTCATTTTTAAGGGTTACTTTATTCGCGCTTTTGGCGATGATTTTCCCGTCTTTTACGATCACTGCACCAAATGGACCGCCCAATGCTTTACTGACATTTTGTTCAGAAAGCCGGATGGCAATTCGCATAAATTTTTTGTGTAGGTCTGCCTCTGACATATTTATTCAATATCCTTAAAATCCTTACATCTTCAAATTATTCTTTAAAATAAAAACCCCGGTGATTGACCGGGGTTTTTAAAATATGAAGCCTTAAAATCAGTCTTATTTTTTTTCTTTTTTATAATCTGCATTTAAGCCATCAACAACAGCTTTGGTGACATCGAGGCTCTCATCTGCATACAAAACCGCAGGGTTTGATTTTGAATAAGTAAGTACAATTTTATAGCCTTTAGACTTTGCATATACTTTCAGATAGTCAGATACTTTATTGTATAATTTGTCGTTTTCAGCCGCCTCTTCGTTTGCCAGAGCATTGCCGGCATTTTGATTATAAGTAGCAAGTTCCTGCTGCTTTCTTGCCAGACGTTCTTCAGTATTGGCCCTTTGTTCAGCACTTAAATTGGCTGCACCTTGCTGATAGGCAGCAACTTCACGCTGAAAAGCAGTTCCTTTTGCAGTAAGATCAGCCTGTGCTTTCTTTGATTTTTCCTGAAATTTATCCCTTACGGCTTTATAATAGTCGTAATTGCTCAATAAAGAATCTGAATTGACGTATACAATACCTTCTGCAGCACCTGCTGTACCTGAGGCTGCACTTCCTGTACTTTTATTTTGTTCTTTATTACTGCAGGATACTACTATTGCTGACAGTGTTAAAATGACTGCTATTTTACTAATGCTTGTTACTAATTTCTTCATAATTTTTAATAAAAATTTAAGCAAATATAAACTTTCGTACCATTTTCCCAACCATTTAATTTAGGAAGCAAAAGGGCAAAACAAAAGCCTTGTTAATTTATCCACAATGTAGCAATATCCAGCTAAAATGGTTATTTTTGATCTTTGTTGTTATAATCATATATGAGCGAAGAAACAGAAGACAAATCAAATTATTCAGCGGATAATATACAGGTATTAGAAGGACTGGAAGCGGTTAGAAAACGTCCGTCAATGTACATCGGTGATACCGGGTTTAAAGGCCTTCATCATTTGGTTTATGAAGTTGTCGATAATTCAATTGATGAGGCTCTCGCAGGTTATTGTACTGATATTCATGTAACCATACACAAGGGAAATTCGATTACAGTTGAAGATAATGGGCGTGGAATTCCTACCGCCATGCACACCAAGGAAAAGAAGTCGGCGCTGGAGGTAGTTATGACCGTGCTTCATGCCGGAGGTAAATTTGACAAGGATACTTATAAAGTCTCCGGTGGTTTACACGGTGTGGGTGTAAGTTGCGTAAATGCACTTTCAAATCCTTTAAAAGTGGTAGTACATCGGGAGGGTAAAATATTCACACAGGAATATGAGTTTGGAAAGCCTCTGTTCGATGTTAAAGTTATTGGTGAAAGCGATAGAACCGGTACTATTGTGAATTTTCAGCCGGATCCGGAGATATTTACTTTAACAACTGAATATAAATTTGACACCCTTGCAGCCCGTTTGAGAGAACTGGCTTATCTGAATAAGGGAATTCGTTTATCGCTGACTGATGAACGTGAAACTACTGATACCGGAGCTTTTTTAAGGGAAGAATTCTATTCTGAAGGTGGATTGAAGGAATTTGTCAAATACCTTGACGGAATGCGTACTTCAATAATTCCTGAACCTATTTATGTAGAAGGAATTAAACAGGGAATTCCGGTAGAACTGGCCCTGCAGTACAACGATACTTATACCGAGAATGTTCATTCTTATGTAAACAATATTAATACCCATGAGGGCGGAACTCACGTAGCCGGATTTCGTCGTGGTTTGACTCGTACCCTGAAAGCTTATGCCGAGAAATCGGGTATGCTCAAAAATATGAAAGTTGAAATTACAGGAGATGATTTCCGCGAGGGATTAACAGCTGTAATTTCGGTAAAAGTTCAGGAGCCTCAGTTTGAGGGCCAAACCAAAACCAAATTAGGAAATAATGAGGTGATGGGTGCAGTGGATATTGCCGTAGGTGAAATTCTGGGTGATTACCTGGAAGAAAATCCACGCGAGGCGAAGATGATCGTCAATAAAGTAATTCTGGCTGCAACAGCCAGAGCTGCTGCCCGAAAAGCCCGTGAGATGGTTCAGCGTAAGACGGTTATGGGTGGTTCCGGTCTGCCGGGGAAACTGGCCGATTGTGCAAACAATGATCCGGCAGCCTGTGAATTATACCTGGTGGAGGGAGACTCTGCAGGTGGAACAGCCAAGCAGGGAAGGGATCGGAATTTTCAGGCTATTCTTCCGTTAAAGGGTAAGATCCTCAACGTAGAGAAGGCAATGGAGCATAAGATCTATGAGAATGACGAGATTAAGAACATGTTCACCGCTATGGGCGTTAGTATTGGTACAGCCGATGATGCCAAGGCCCTGAATATGGAAAAACTTCGTTACCATCGCATTATTATTATGACCGATGCTGACGTGGATGGATCCCACATTACGACCTTGATCTTAACCTTCTTCTTCAGGTATATGAAGCCACTGATTGAATTCGGATATATCTACATAGCAGCCCCACCACTTTACCTTGTTAAAAAGGGTAAGGAGTTTCAGTATGCATGGAATGATGATCAGCGTGATTCGGCAGTACAGGCATTGAAGGGTGCAGGTAAAGAAGAGAGTGTCAATATTCAGCGTTACAAAGGTTTGGGAGAGATGAATGCCGAACAATTATGGGATACCACGCTAAATCCTGAAACGCGTACACTCAGAAAAGTTACGATTGAAAATGCGGCAGAATGTGATCATATATTCTCAATGCTGATGGGCGATGAGGTTGCACCACGTCGTGAGTTTATTGAGAAAAACTCCAAATACGCACGTATAGATATCTGATTTAATTCAGAAGCAGGAATATTAGAAAGCCCTTCATTATTGTGGAGGGCTTTTTGGTTCAGGAGCATATCGTAAATAGACCACTGCACTAACTTCCTTGGTCGAACGGATCAATACCTGATGTTCCTTAACCCCATCATAAATTCTCAGATTGGAAGTGTTGGGAGGAATCTTGCCAAGGTTTTCGGCATAAAGAATAATCTCATGCAGTTCCTGGTTCCTGTTTAAACGAAGAGTATGGTTTGTAGGCTTATTAACAATCAACTGATTCCTGATAAATGGTCTGCGGTTATGATAGACGGATATAATATCTCCGTCCTCCCGCAGATAGTCCTTGAGTTCAAGCCGTACTACATTTTCAGTTATTTCGATTACTATAGGTCTGGCGAGTTTAGTTTGGAGAAATACATTCGGATCGCGGGCATCCAGCAATATACTGGTCAGATAGTTTTGCGGGATGTTCTGCTTGTTTGCGTCTGTAAAGCGTTGCAGATACACATTCCCGGGATAGCAGGGCAATGAATTTTCACCGGCACCGGTAAAGGTACCGGTCAGATTATCAATGCCATCTTCCCTTGTCAGATTCAGTTTAAGGTCCTTGATGCAGAGAAACCGGGCAGTATCACTAGGGATTTTGGAGTGCAGTATTTTTAGTTCATTGATCCTCAAACTACCTTTATTGATCACACCGATAAAGTCCAGGATACCTTCAGCCCGAAGTGGATTGTCACGATAGATATAGGCTTTCCCGTTTACTATATTATTATCCTGCTCCTTAACATGTAAAATATAGTTCACATTCAGGGTTCTGATATGTTGAAGATCAGTGTCCATATAGCCTTGCCATACCCCTTTAAAATCCTGTGCAATGCCGGTAATTGAACTGAATAAAAGCAGAATTATGATGGAATATTTCATAAGCAATCTTTATTTACTGGTCTTTTTTCTGATTTCCTGAGGTTTATACCTTAAATATATGGCAGCAGTTTTTTGTTTATCAGATACGATCATCACCCGGTGTTTGGTTTCTCCATCAATTAAAATAAGTTCTGAGGTATTGGGTGGTATCAGGCCAAGATTCTCTGCATAAAGGAGCAACTCATGGACTGTAATCCGCTTATCAATCCTGAATTTAATCAGAGCAGGTCTTTTTGAGATTTGAATGTCTTTTGCCAGTATTTTACGGTTGAGGTAAACCGATACAGTATCATTATCCGGTTTCAAATAGTCAAGTAACTGAATCTGCAGATCAGCATTATGTACATCGATTTCCGTTACTTTTTTTGGTTCAGTCTCCAGAAAATCTGAGTTGAAATCTACTAAAACAGGAACTTGAGGTTCCGGATTCTGTGTGATCGTATTGACAACCGAGTCTTTACGCTGCTCCAGGAATTTATTCAATCCTTCAATGGATCTGGATAATATTACTTTGCCCGGGATGCATTCTTCATTCGGATCATCTTTGCTGATCCCGTTCCATGTTCCCTCAAGGTATTCATAAGTGGCATCAGTGCGATAGATAAGTTCATAAGTTTTGATGCAGGCAACCCAATCCCATGGGACAATATCTTCACGTACCCAAGCCAGGCTTTCAAATAACTTTACGCTATCACCTTTCATTTTGCCTGAGAAACCTATACGAATGCTTACAGCTTTACCCATCCAGGCATTGGAATCGCCCCAGATACTCTTCTTTTGAGTCAGATTCAATTCCAAGTCGTAAAGTTCACTATATCCCCCCGGACCTTGTGTGATCTTTCCAAACCATTTCCCGCTTAAATTCTGAGCCAGAAGATTCTGTGTAAGGAATGATAATAAAATGAGCAGGAAGCATTTCATACCAGTTAATTTGAATCAAGTTAATGATTTTTAACTGGTTTAACTACAGTCCTTTAACGAAAAAGTTTCAAATGCAGTTTTTTGTAATTGATAATTGCTTTATAGCGTTGTAGAATATCCCCGCCTAAAACTCCGATAACAGGTGGTAGGTTAAGGCTTGAATAAGCATGGCTAATCGTGCTGAGGTCGAGTACGGCAGCTTCGAAGTTGTTTAATTTAAATTTTCCGATTTTCAGTACCGGGAGAACGATCGTATGGCTTTCCATGCTGTTTGTCCCCAAGCCGGTTGATAATAATTCTGAACTCATTAGTTCAGCATTTTTCATGTGCTTTTCGATTACAGTTTTATCAAATACTGTTTTGGAAGCACCAGTGTCGAGTACCACATTAAAGGATTGCCCGAAAACAACAACTTCCACCAATAGGTGGAAGCCGTCGTTGTGTAAATTTACCAGTTCTAAAGGAACTCTTGTTTCGCGCATTAAGCGTTTAGATAAGATTTGAATCTCTGAGCACTTGATTCATATTCCGTACAGCATCTGCGCTCTTGTTAAATTCAGCCTGCTCAGCATCAGAAAGTTTGAAGTCAAGGATTTTTTCCCATCCGTTTTTACCAATGATAACAGGAACAACAAGGGAGATGTCTTTCTGACCATATTCACCATCAAGGGCAACACCACATGAAATTAATTTTTTCTCATCACGTACAATACTTTCAACCATTGCAGCAGTACCTGCACCTGGTGCATACCATGCAGAAGTACCGATCAGTTTTGTTAAGGTTGCCCCTCCAACCATAGTTGAAGAAACTACTCTTTCCTGCTGCTCTTTAGTTAATAACTGAGTAACAGGGATACTGTTCCAGGTAGCATGGTTGATCAAAGGAATCATGGTAGTATCACCATGCCCACCAATAACCACTGCATTCAAATCTGCAGGCGAACAACCCAGCTCAACACTCAGGTAATATTTGAACCTGGCAGAATCCAGAGCACCACCCATTCCCAGAATCTTGTTTTTTGGTAGACCAGAAGTTTGAAGTGTAAGGTAATTCATGGTGTCCATTGGGTTAGAAACCACAATAATGATCGTATCCGGAGAATGTTTCAGGATGTTCTCTGTCACGCTCTTTACAATGTTTGCATTGGTGCCGATTAGCTCTTCACGGGTCATTCCAGGTTTACGTGGTAATCCTGAAGTTATTACCACTACTTCAGAACCTGCAGTAGCAGCATAATCATTGGTTACACCTTTGATTTTTGTATCAAAACCCAAAAGTGCGGAAGTCTGCATCATGTCAATCGCTTTACCTTCAGCAAAACCTTCTCTGATGTCTAATAAAATAAGTTCTTCTGCTAATTCTTTTCTGGCGATGTTATCAGCACAGGTTGCACCTACTGCACCGGCTCCTACAACTGTAATTTTCATTTTATGATTTGTTTTTAATTTGAGATCGGACCTGTTTCAGATTTTAACTAAAATCTGCCTTTATCTTATTCAAAAACGCCTTTATTGGCTCATTTGAATTCACAAGCCGAAGATAGATAATTCAATCTTTTTTATGAAATAATTAGCAATTGTTATGTAAGTTTTTTGTTTCTGATTTTAAAAATATAATATATTTGTACTGCAATTTTAATGCTTAGAAGATGATAGTTGTATCTACCCTTCGTACACGCTAGGGTTCCCATTCCACAAAAATCAATTACGCAGTTTTTATCTGCTTATATCTTGTTTTAATCATCATTCTTTAATCATGTCTGAAACCGTACAAAATTCCGGTAAGATTCCGGCAATATTATCTATTATAAAACAATCGCTCAAAGGAGAAGAGCGTGATTATACCCAGGGAAGCATCCGATTATCAGTTCTTTTGCTGGCTATTCCGATGGTGCTCGAAATGATCATGGAATCTGTCTTTGCCCTGGTTGACCTCTATTTTGTGGGCCACCTTGAAAACAGCAGCTATGCTATCCAGACCGTCGGCCTGACCGAATCGGTACTAACCATTGTATATTCGATTGCGATAGGAATCAGTATGGCCGCAACCGCGGTTGTCGCCAGGCGTATCGGTGAAAAGGATCCAAAGGCAGCTTCCAAAGCAGGAATGCAGGCCATTCTGATCGCAATTCTGATCAATACGATCATCAGTATCCCTGGATTTATCTATGCCACCGATATCCTGATGCTGATGGGGGCTTCTGCAGAATCGGCTGCGCATGGGACTGCCTTTACCCGGATTATGATGGGCAGCAGTATTTTTATCATGCTCTTATTTCTGATCAATGGTATTTTCAGAGGAGCCGGAAATGCAGCCATTGCAATGAAAAGTCTTTGGCTGGCCAACCTGGCCAATATTATTTTATGTCCGGTTTTTATCAATGGTTTTGGTCCGGTGCCTGCTTTCGGTCTGACCGGGGCTGCCTTGGCAACCACTGTCGGACGCGGACTTGGGGTTTGTTATCAGCTTTATTATCTCTTTGACGGAAGCGGATACCTGAAGATGAAACTGGCCTATCTTAAGCCACAATGGGAACAGATTTGGGCACTTTTGAAGATCTCCGGACCAGGAGTTCTGCAGTTTGTAATCGCATCCTGCAGCTGGATTTTTCTCGCTCAATTGGTGGCAACCACCGGAGGGGATGAAGGCTCGGCTGGTTATCAGACCGCCCTGCGCTTGTTTATGTTTTTTATGCTTCCGGCATGGGGACTGAGTAATGCGGCATCTACGCTTGTCGGACAGAACCTTGGTGCCAAACAGATTGAACGTGCCGAGCTTTCAGTTATCAAAACAGCCAAATACAATGTCGTATTTATGATCTTCATTTCTGTTATATCGATACCCGGGGCAAGAATTATGGTGTCATTTTTCACGAATGACCCGGGTGTGCAGGATGTTGCAGTCCAGGCACTGCGAATAATTGGAACCGGCTATATATTCTACGGGGTGGGTATGGTTCTGATTAATGCTTTTAATGGGGCAGGAGATACCTGGACCCCAACCTGGCTTAATCTTTTTGGCTTCTGGTTTTTTCAGATTCCACTGGCTTATCTATTGGCTAAGTTTTTCCAAATGGGGCCCCAGGGTGTTTTTATTGCGATACCGGTTACGGAAATTGCAATTACCATTGCCGGGTATGTGTTGTTTAAGAGAGGGAAATGGAAGAGGATTAAGGTTTAAATAATTGACAGTTGATAATTGACAGTTGATAATTGACAGTTGAAAATTGACAGTTGATAATTGACAGTTGAAAATTGACAGTTGAAAATTGACAGTTGAAAATGAAGGCTTGTCTGGGATTATTTATTGTCTGGACTGTAATTTATGTAATTAACGTGATTCAGATGGTTTACTGGATGATACTAATATCTAAAAGATCACTTTTCGAAACTAACCGAATCTTTTAAGCGCCATGCTGTCCCCCTTTGGAGCTATCGTGTTGACACATTTTCTATGTCGTCATGCTTTGGCGTCCTTGTCCCCCGC
>CAZTRY010000078.1:0-16830 GCA_964616525.1 uncultured Sphingobacterium sp.
GGAATTTGGTACTTTTGTAATTATGATCCAGATTAAATCCTTTGCTTTTAATCCTTACCAGGAAAATACCTATATTCTGCATGATGACACGCTTGAATGCGTGATTATTGATCCCGGTATGTACACTGGTGAAGAACAGAATGCATTCCTGAAATACATTGCTGATAATAACCTGAAACCGGTATTATTGCTGAATACCCATTGCCACATCGACCATGTACTCGGGAATAAGTTTATTTATGATACTTACGGCCTGTTTCCTCAATTTCATAAAGGGGAAGAAATGGTGTTGAATTCCATAGTTTCTTATGCGCCCCAAATGGGAATCCGTTATGAGGTATCTCCCTTACCTCAGATCTATTTATCTGAAAGCGGGAAGGTAAAATTTGGTGAAACTGAGCTAGAGTTGATTTTTTCACCCGGGCATTCACCTGCTCATCTTTGCTTTTATAACAAGGAAGAAAAATTTTTAATTGGCGGTGATGTTTTGTTCTACCGCAGTATTGGACGTACGGATCTTCCCGGTGGGAACCATGATCTGCTGATCAGCAATATTCGTGAAAAGCTATTCAGCCTGCCAGATGAAACCAGAGTTTACCCGGGGCATGGGCCTGCGACAAGTATTGGGTTTGAAAAGCAGTTCAATCCTTTTTTAAGCTGACCTGAAGAATAAAAAAGGGTGAATACATCTTACTATATCGCCAAAAGGTATTTATTCTCGAAGAAATCTGTCAATGCGATAAACTTTATTTCAGGAATCTCAATGCTTGGAGTATTTGTAGGAAGTGCGGCATTGATTATCATCCTTTCCGTGTTCAATGGATTTGAAAATATTGTACTTTCCATGTACAATACCTTTAGTCCCGAGCTAAGAATAGAGCCTGCAGAAGGGAAAACATTCGATCCTTCCGATCATCGTTTTATAAATTTGAAAAATGACCGGCGCTTTCTTAACTATACAGAGGTTTTGGAAGAAAAGGCATTGGTGAGGTATGATGAAAGTCAGTCTATTGCCCTGATAAAGGGAGTCAGCGAAGGATTTGTCAAGAACAGAAGCGGACTGGATTCGGTTATTTCAAGTGGAAGCTTTTCACTCCATCATCTAGGTCGGGATATGGCTGTAATTGGTTCAGGCCTGCAAAATTCTTTATCAGTAAATCTCAATAACGAGTTTCAAACCCTTGATATTTATTCCCCTAAAAAGGGAGCCTCAAATTCCATTAATCCGGCAGATGAATTTAATGTTCGATCTATATATCCCTCCGGAGTTTTCACGGTACAGCAGGAGTTCGACAATATGGTTATTGTGCCTATACAGTTTGCCCGAACCCTGCTTGATGAAGAAAAGTTGATTTCTTTTATTGAGATTAACACCCTGCCTGGTACTGACCTGGATGAACTTCATGATGAATTAAAAAATCTGCTGGGAAAGGATTTTATAATCAAGGATCGGAGTCAGCAGAATGAATTGCTCTACAAAATCCTGAATTCAGAAAAATGGGCTATTTTTCTGATACTGACCTTTGTACTTATCATTGCAATCTTTAATATTATCGGCTCCCTGACTATGCTGGTTATAGATAAACGCAAAGACATAGCAATTCTGAGCAGTCTTGGGGCAAGCAGGCAATTGATCAGGGGAATCTTCTTTATTGAAGGTATGATGATATCTATGCTGGGATGTATTGTTGGAATGGTCGCCGGACTGGTGTTCATTTTGTTACAACAGAAATTCGGATTCATTGCGATGTCAGGTGCTAACCTGATTATAGATCACTATCCGGTAGGGATCAAAATATCCGACTTTGTACTTGTATTTGGTACAGTATTGATCGTTTCTGTCATCGCTTCGGGTATTTCTTCACGTTTAAGTGTGAAAAATACGGTTGATCTGAGGGAAGATCTATAGATCATTCTTTATCTTTAAATTGAGCCATTGAAATTGGCAAGGAGTTATGGATTTAAATAAACTGAAACCCAAAAAGGCTTTGAACAAAGCTTTTTTAAAAGTAAAACCGAACAGGACTGAAATTGAAGGTTTCAAGGCTAATCTAATCCAGCTTCTCGACAGGACAAATGACACGGAATCTGAAGAATTTCACAAAAATCTGGTTTCCGATTTTTTAAAAGATACGTATTACAAGCTCAATCATTTCATTAACACCAAAGGGAGGAATGACCTTGTTATTCATAACGGACCGGAATCTAAAACCAGTGTTGGGGTTATTATTGAAGCTAAAAAGCCGACCAATAAGAGTGAAATGGTCAGCACGACTAAGCTGAATGCAAAGGCTTTTCAGGAATTGGTGCTCTACTACCTTCGCGAGCGTATTACGCATAAGAATCTTGAAGTAAAGCACCTTGTCATCACCAATATCAATGAATGGTTCATTTTTGATGCTACAGATTTCGACCGGCTTTTTGCTCAAAATAAAAATCTGGTCAAACAATTTCAGGATTTTGAAGCCGGACGCCTCGCCGATACAAAGACGGATTTTTTCTATAAGCAGATCGCCGAGCCTTTTATTACCGATATCAAGACAGCGATTGCATTTACCTATTTCAACCTCCAGGATTATCAAAAGCCACTTCGGAATTCCGACAAGTCCGACGATCATACGCTGATTGCTTTATTTAAACTTTTATCACCTGAGCACCTTCTCAAACTCCCCTTCACAAACGACAGCAACAGTCTTGATAAGCGATTTTACAGCGAATTATTACACATTATCGGCTTAACTGAAACAAAAGATGGCGGTAAAAAGCTGATTACACGCAATAAAGAAGGCGAACGAAATTCGGGCAGTATCCTGGAAGATGCGATTATTCAATTGGACAGTCTTGATAAATTAAGCAGGATCGACCGTCCCTCTCAGTATGGAAGTACCATGCAGGAGCGTCTGTTCAATATAGGCCTGGAACTTTCCATTACCTGGATTAATCGGATCTTATTTCTAAAATTACTGGAAGCGCAGCTCATTACCTATCATAAAGGTGATACCTCTTATTCCTTTCTTAATCGCGACAAAATCAAAGACTTTGATGATCTGAACAGCCTGTTTTTTCAGGTATTGGCAAAGAAATTTGATGAGCGGAATGAGGATGTAAAACAACTTTTTGAGAAAGTACCATATCTCAATTCCTCTCTTTTTGAGCCCACAGAGCTGGAGCATAATACCTTGTTTATCAGTAACCTGAAGGATGAGAAAACGATTCCAATCATTTCTTCCACAGTTTTGAAAGATGAGCAAGGCAAAAAAAGAACAGGGAATATAGCTACCATCGAATATTTGTTTGAATTTTTAAATGCCTATGATTTTAGCAGCGAAGGATCGGAAGAAATCCAGGAAGATAATAAATCACTGATCAATGCTTCGGTACTGGGTTTGATTTTCGAGAAGATCAACGGTTATAAAGACGGTTCCTTCTTTACGCCGGGTTTCATTACCATGTATATGTGCCGCGAAACCATCCGTAAGGCCGTGGTACAGAAGTTCAATGAAAGAAAAAATTGGAACTGTGAGGATTTGGAAGCGGTGTACGATAAAATTGAAGACCGCAAGGAAGCCAATGACATCGTCAACAGCATTAAAATATGCGATCCTGCGGTAGGTTCTGGGCATTTTCTGGTATCAGCATTGAATGAAATGATCACCGTGAAAAGCGATTTGAAAATTTTGCAGGACCGCGAGGGCCGACGGCTGAAAGAATATCAGGTAGAAGTGGTGAATGATGAACTCATTGTGACCGATGAGGAAGGCGAATTATTTGGATATAGCCCCAACAATAAAGAAAGCCAGCGCCTACAGGAAGCTTTGTTCCATGAGAAGCAAACCATCATTGAAAATTGTCTTTTTGGAGTGGATATCAATCCAAATTCGGTTAAAATTTGCCGCTTGAGATTATGGATTGAATTGCTGAAAAATGCCTATTATAAAAATGCAGGCGAGCTGGAGACCCTTCCAAACATTGACATCAATATCAAATGCGGAAATTCTCTGGTCAGCCGTTTTGCAATTGATGCCGACCTGAGTCAGGCCTTAAACAAGAGCAAATGGACAATTGACAGCTATCGTTTGGCGGTAGATACCTATCGAAATGCCGAAAGCAAGGAGCAAAAGCGCGAAATGGAAAAACTGATTGCCGATATCAAATCGGATTTCAGAAGCGAAATTTCATTGAACGACCCTAAAGCAAAGAAACTACGTACGCTTGGCGGTGAATTAGTGAAACTGACCACCCAGCAAAGTCTCTTTGAAATGTCTGATAAAGAGAAAAAAGACTGGAACAAAAAAGTAATACAGCTCACGGAAGAAATTAAAAAATTAGAAAGCGAAATTGAAGAAATAAAAGCCAATAAAATTTATGAAAATGCCTTTGAATGGCGTTTTGAGTTTCCGGAAGTGTTGAATGAAGAGGGGGCTTTTGTTGGTTTTGATGTGGTGATTGGGAATCCGCCGTATGGTTTATTTAACAAAAAGCAAAACCAGAAAGTTGCTCTGACTACAGACGATTTAACAATTGAGTTACTAAAAATAAAATATCCAGAAGCTACAGGTGGAGTAATAAATGCTGCAAGAATATTTTTAGCATTTAGTTATATGATCAGTTCTGATATTGGATTTCAGTGTATGATTATTCCTTACGGAATTTTAACTGATACAACATCAGTAAACTTAAGAAAACATATTTTCTTAAACCACTCATTAATAAAAGTCGATGCTTTTCCTGAAAGAGACAATTCGAGTAAAAGAGTTTTTGAAGATGTGAAAATGTCAACAGCAATTCTCCTAACATCAAAAAGAAAAGCAGACAACTATTTTGATATAGGAATATCATACGATAGAATAATCAGTAATAAGCGTTCAAATTTCAGTGCAACAGACCTTATTAAATTGAACCGCGATTTAGTTCAAATCCCATTGACTGATACTATATCCTTCAATTTATTAGTAAAAGTCTATTCAATTAAAGATGTAGTCAAATTCGGAAATATTACACCATGCTTAACCGGTGAAATAGATATGACCTTTGGAAAACCCGCATTAACAACAAATCAATCTGATGCAATGTTATTAAAAGGGGTTCAATTAGATAGATTTATACAAAAAACAAAAAAAGCGCAAATCTCACAAGGTGAAATTGAATTTGTCAATTTGCAAGAATTATCGAGCATAATATCCGACAAAAAACTTTCTGATTCATCAAAAAGAAGAATTGCATTACAAGGTTTGACGGGCGTAAATGAGTCAAGAAGAATTAAAGCAAATATTATTGACAGAAATATATTTTTAGCGAATTCCTGTAATTACTTATTGGAACCAGCAAATTGCAAATTAGAATTATTACTGTGTTGGTTAAACTCAAAACTTTTAAATTTTATTTTCAAAGCGAGGAGCACAAGTAGTAATGTAAACGGTTACGAAATTGATAATTTACCTTTTTGTTTTAGTAAATATGATGATGAGTTAATAGAACTTGCTAAATCAATTCTAATTAAAAAATCCGTTAACATCCTAACAGATACCTCAGAGTTAGAGAGAAATATTGACGAGCGTATTTACGAAATATTTAGTTTGACCGAAGAAGAAATAAAAATTATCGAGAACTCTACCATTAATCCATCATGACAAAAGAAAACGCCATAAAATTGTTTGAGGATAAAAAGGTAAGAACCCATCAGGATGCAGACCAGGAGAAATGGTACATTTCGATTGTGGACGTTATAGCAATACTCACTGAAAGTGAAAATCCGCAAGTTTATTGGCGGGTAATTTAATAGCGTCTTTTGGCAAAAGGAAATGAAACCGTTACAAATTGTAACGCTTTGAGAATGAAGGCTGCTGATGGCAAAATGAGAATAACCGATGTTGCTGATATCGAGCAGCTTTTCCGTTTAATGGGACCATTCCAATCACCAAGGTATCGTGTTTAATTGCTAGAATTAATCGGGCACATATAATAATCGATTAGTGCTTATGGTTCAAAAAGAATAGCTTTGTACTATGTTTTACAGAAGAAAAATCATACTTGCATTGATACAGCTTTTTGAGGGCGAATTAGAAAAGATCCGCCTGCAAAAGCTGCTATTTTTATTTGCTCAAAAACAAGAAAACAAAGCATATGATTTTATTCCATACCGTTTTGGTTGTTATTCCTATTCTGCCAATGCCGATTTAACCGCAATGACACGTAAGGGTATTTTATCGGAAACTCAGAGCCATTTTATAAGTTTAGACAAAACTGATTATTTAAAATCCCTAAAAGGAACAGACCTTAAAAATTTAGTTGAAATAAAAAAAATGTATGGTGCAATGAGTGCAAATTCATTGATGAAACATACCTATATCAATTTCCCCTATTGGGCAACAAAAAGCGAGAAAGCGGAAGTTATATTGACAAAAACAGAACTCCAAAAAGTAAAAACAAGCATTCCTGTAAATAATAAAACCGTTTTGTTTACAATTGGTTATGAAGGCATATCGCTGGAGGAATATTTAAACCGTTTGTTAAAAAACGATGTCAAAATATTAGTAGATGTTCGGAACAATCCTTTGAGTATGAAATATGGATTTAGCAAAAGCCTCTTAAAACGCTATTGCGAAAGTTTGGGAATTCAATATTTGCATTTTCCTGAAGTCGGTATAAAATCTGAACAAAGACAGGAATTAAATACTCAAAGCGACTACGATAAATTATTTGTTATTTACCAAAAAAATAATTTGCCTAAAACTGTTTCAAGCCAAACAGCTATTTTAGAGTTATTAAATCAACACAAACGTATTGCATTAACTTGTTTCGAAGCTAATGTTTGTCAATGTCACCGTAAATACTTAGCAGAAGCCATAGAGTCACTTCCAGGTTTTGAATATGAAGTAAAACATCTGTAAAATGGCTCTGACAAAAGTGCTCATCACTGTAAAAACCTATCCTGCTATTTCAAGCAAGTATGATGAGCTGGTTTGTACTGCTGGTTTTCTTGAAGATGGCACCTGGGTTAGAATATATCCAATACAGTTTCGTAAAAAATCCTATGACCAGCAGTATAAAAAGTACGACTGGATTGAATTAGATTTATTAAAAAATGTGAGTGATTTCAGACCTGAAAGTTTTCGTCCACATTCTCATGATACTGAAATTAAAATTGTTGGTCATTTAGATACTGATTATAATTGGGCTGAAAGGAAAAAATTCACTCTCGGTAAAATCTATTACAACTTATCAGAATTAATCGCAGAAGCGCACGATAAAAGCATTTGCACTTCTCTCGCGGTATTTAAGCCGGCTAAAATCTTAGATTTTACTATTGAAGAAGTTGAAAGAGAATGGGATAAAAATAAAATAGCAAAACTTGAGGCGGAACGTTTGCAGTTTAACCTATTCAAACAACCGGAAAATCCATTTGAAGTAGTTAAAAAATTACCATTTAAGTTTTCATATGTTTTTGAAGATAATCAAGGTAGGAAAAGTAAATTAATGATCGAAGACTGGGAGATCGGACAGTTATTCTGGAATTGTCTTGCTAAACACAATGGGGATGAGTTTAAGGCTATTTTAGACGTAAAGAGTAAATATTTTGAAGATTTTGCAAAAACAAAAGACCTGTATTTATTTTTAGGAACATCTCAATTACATCATTATGTTTCTCATAATCCATTTATGATAATTGGCACATTTCATCCGAAATTGGAAACCCAAACAAGACTTTTTTAAGAAATGGCAATTGAAACCTTACAAACATTAGAAGTAATAGAGGCGATGGAAAATTTCATTTCAAGCATAAGGCCTCCTGAAGATATCCGTGAAAAGCTTGACATTGGCTACAAAATTGAGGGTCAATCAATTATAATTTTTGAAATAAGGCCTCAATGGAACAAACCGGAAATTATTTTGGAACATCCTGTTGCCAAAACAACATTTGTGAAAACCAAAAATGAATGGAAAGTATTTTGGATGCGTGCAGACTTAAATTGGCATGGTTATACACCTAAACTCTTTGTGAAGACAATAAAAGAATTCAATAAACTAGTTAAAGAAGATAAACTTCATTGTTTTTGGGGATAAAGCGAGATCTTTAACGCTGTTTTTAACAATTTGAAATACTAGAAGTTTATACCATAGTCGAGGTTAACAAAAGCCAAACGAATTTTTATAAATACTCCCCCGGCATCAAATAGTTCTTGACATAGTCCTCAACACCTTTCTCCAAACTATAGAATTCATGGCTATAACCAATTGACCTTAATTTCTTCATATTCGCCTCCGTAAAATACTGATACTTCTCACGGATATCTTCAGGTGTGGGTACAAATGAAATGGAGACTGGTGTATCCATTGCATGAAAGGTTTGGGTTGCAAGGTCAAGGAAAGTTCTGGCTTTACCTGTGCCCAGGTTATATATTCCCGAATCTTTACGGTGATGCATCAGAAAATATAAAACATTGACTACATCTTTAATGTAAACAAAATCGCGCATCTGTTCACCGTCCTTAAATTCGGGATTATGAGACTTGAATAATTTCATAGCCCCTGTTTTTTTGATCTGATTGAAAGTATGGAAGATTACGGAGGCCATGCGTCCTTTATGATACTCATTTGGCCCATACACATTGAAAAACTTCAGTCCTGCCCAGAAATAAGGTTTCTTTTCCTGCTTTAATGCCCAGATATCGAACTCATTCTTGGAATCGCCATAAGGATTCAGAGGTTTCAGTAAGGGAATCTTAGACTCATCATCATCATAACCATGCTCACCAAGACCATAAGTCGCAGCTGAAGAAGCATAAACCAACGGAAGTCCAAATTCGGTGCAGATATTCCAGATGCTTTTGGTATAATCGAGATTCAACTGATTGAAGAGATTAACATCCATCTCGGTAGTATCAGTACGGGCGCCAATATGGAACACAAACTGAACATGTAAATGGTTTTCACGCAGCCATTCCGGAAAAACTCCTCGATCTACCTGTTTGGAATAGCGTTTACCCTCAAAATTTTTATTCTTGGTTTCATTGGAAAAATCATCTGCCAGAACCAGATCATAAAAACCTTCATCGTTTAATTTTTGAACCAAACAACTTCCGATAAATCCTGCTGCGCCTGTAATAATGATCATTTAAAAAATTTTTATGTGTCTTTATACCAATTATAACTCGAGTTCAATATTTAAATATCTGAATATTAATATTTAACCACATAGGTTGACTTATTTTATGTTTTAAAGGAAACATAGATTGTAGCTTCACATAGTTGAAACTAAGCTTCAAGGCTATCTGAGTCTATAAATAAGGATAGCATTATCAAATGCTATGTTTCCCTGCCTGCGGTAGGCAGGTATGTGGTTTTTAAATATTATGTCATGTTCACGTTTATAAGAATAAGTTTTGTTTCGTTTCCGGGATGATACCCACTTTATGTGCTTCATCAAAGAATGTTTGAACGGCTTTTTTCCCTTCCACACCCAGATCAAGGGAAAATTTATTCACATATAATTCAATGTGTTTATTGATCACTTCTAAACTCATTTCCTGCGAAAGAGAGCAGATAAAATCCATGCCGGATTCGGGATGATCAAATGCATACTCCACACTTCTTCGAATGATACGGTTCACTTTTTGTTTTATTTCTTCCGGAAGATCCCTTTTGATCATAATACCTCCCAGTGGAATGGGACCCCGGGTCAGGTTCTCCCAAAACTCACCCAGGTCGATGATCTTTTTCAAACCTTTCTCCTGGTAAGTGAAACGATTTTCATGGATAATTACGCCCATATCGATCTGATGGTTCAATAAGGCAGATTCAATTTCAGAAAATTTCATCTCAACCTTATTTTTTGCCTCCGGGAATGCCAGACTCAGGAGGAAGTTAGCTGTGGTGTACTTTCCGGGGATACCGATTTTTAGATATGAGAAATGAGATTTGAGACTCTCAAAGTCTATACTTGAATATTCGGGCTTTGCACAAATCAGTAAGGGACCAACTCCGAAGCCGAGCGCACTACCGGCATGAAGCAAGACATAATTTTCAGTCAGGTAAGCATAGGCATGATAGCTCAGTTTGGTGATATCAAGTTCAGCCCTGAAGGCTTTTTGATTGAGAGTTTCAACATCATCAAATATCACATCAAAGCTAAGCCCTTCGGTGTCGATCTTCTGATGGATCATGGCATCAAAGATGAAAGTATCATTGGGACAGGGTGAAAATCCGAGGCTCAGTTTCATGCGTTGAAAAGTTGAATAAGGCTATGGTTCAGATTTTTTATGGCAAGTTGGATTTGCCAGTTCTCCCTGTTACGGCGCTCAACAATATTTGAAATCGCCCGGATCTGTATACCCGGCAGACCGGCTTGTTCACAGGCATAGAAAAATGCAGCGCCTTCCATTGTTTCGATCTGGGGATGAAACCTTTCGACAAATTCAGAGATTGACTTTTCATTTCCATGAACCTTATTTACAGTCACTGCATTCACACTTTTAAGTTGATTATAAACCGGGAATCCTGCGATAGAACCGGCAGAAAACCGGCTCTTGCCAAGGCCAATTATCTCAGCATTCAGGAAATCAGTATCGTCCTCAGCTCCGAATTCTGCAAGAGTATCTTCAGACACCCTGCACAAATCACCGGGCAGAATTGCCGGATCGAAACTGCCTGCAATCCCTGCATTTATAGCCAGATCGAATATGTTCTCAGCACAAAAACTACCCATGGCGAAGGCAGTGGCAACCATTCCAACACCGCTGATCAGAACGCTTACCTGATGTTCTCCGATTTGCTTTTTCCGGATTGAAAGATTCTGAAATCCATGATGAAGCAGAAATGGATTAATCTCGGCCTGAGTAGCGGCTACAAGAAGTATATTCATTAAGCGAAGTTACGCAATTCGATTTATTTGTCCTTAAGGCATTTTTACTTTGAGTATATTTGCATTTTAATTTATTGAAAATGATATATATTACTCGCAGAGAGCGGTTTAATGCAGCGCATAAGCTATACAGGCAGGAATGGAGCGATGAACAAAATCAGGAAATATTCGGAAAATGTTCTAACCCCAACTGGCACGGACATAACTACGAATTATATGTAACAGTGAAGGGAGAGATTAACCCTGAAACAGGATTTGTTATTGACTTAAAAGAACTTAAGAAGATTATAACGGTGTACGTGACCAATGAACTTGATCACAGAAATATTAATCTGGATGTAGATTTTATGAAGGGTAAAATGGCTTCGACAGAAGTACTTGCTGTTACAATTTTTGAGGTACTTAAACCTCATATTGAAAACCAAGGTGCTCTTTTGCATTCAATTAAATTATATGAAACAGAAAACAATTTTGTAGAATATTTCGGTTAATATTGACTGAATTGAAGCCAAAATTATGGGTATAAAAAGTAATAATACAGAGATCGATAAGATTGACGGATATGTCAAGATTGATAGTTATGATCAGGAAAGGATCGGGCGTATCGCATCTCACTATAAGGCAATATTGGCTGATCTGGGCGAAGATCCGGATCGTGAAGGATTGCTGCAGACACCTGTTCGTGTCGCAAAAGCTCTGCAGTTTCTTACTCATGGCTATGATGCAAAGCCGGAAGAAATTCTACGCAGCGCAATGTTTAAGGAAGAATACAGTCAAATGGTGGTAGTTAAGGATATTGAAGTATTTTCAATGTGTGAACACCACATGCTGCCCTTTTTTGGGAAGGCGCATATTGCCTATATTCCCAATGGCCATATTGTGGGCCTTAGTAAAATCCCGCGGGTTGTGGATGCGTTTGCGCGTCGCCTGCAGGTTCAGGAACGATTAACCAATGAAATCCGTGATTGTATTCAGGAAACCCTGAATCCGGTAGGTGTAGCAGTGGTGATAGAATGTAAACACCTTTGTATGTCAATGAGGGGTATACAAAAGCAGAATTCGGTTACTACAACCTCTGCATTTACTGGTGAATTTGTCAATGAAACTACACGTTCGGAATTTTTAAGACTTATTACAGCAACTCTGAGTTAAATAAATTAATTAAAAAGAAATAAATTTAACATTTTATTGCCTGAAGGGGCTTATATAGCATATGAAATCATATATTTTTCCGGGACAGGGTGCCCAGTTTTCAGGGATGGGTAAAGATCTTTACAATCATTCTGAAGCAGCCAGAAATTTATTCGAAAGTGCAAATGAAATACTTGGATTCAGGATTACGGATATTATGTTTGAAGGTACTGATGAAGATTTGAAGCAAACCAAGGTAACTCAGCCGGCTATATTTCTTCATTCTGTGATTCTTGCAAAGGAACTGAAGGGTGATTTCCAGCCCGACATGGTTGCGGGTCATTCTTTGGGTGAATTTTCTGCTCTGGTTTCAGCAAAGGCCCTTTCA
Source organism: uncultured Sphingobacterium sp. (assembly GCA_964616525.1). Lineage (GTDB taxonomy): Bacteria > Bacteroidota > Bacteroidia > Sphingobacteriales > Sphingobacteriaceae > Daejeonella. Next base: position 12,381 of record CAZTRY010000078.1, read on the forward strand.
TTTGAAGATGGTTTGCGATTGGTCAGTGCCCGCGCCAATGCCATGCAAAAGGCATGTGAGATCAGACCTTCAACCATGGCGGCTATCCTGGGGCTTGATGATTTTACGGTAGAGGATATTTGTTCACGTGTCAGTGATGTAGTAGTACCTGCAAACTATAATTGTCCCGGTCAGTTAGTTATTTCCGGATCCATTGAGGGAGTTGACAAGGCTTGCGAACTATTAATACAAGCAGGTGCAAAAAGAGCCTTAAAACTGAACGTTGGGGGAGCATTTCATTCCCCTTTTATGGAGCTGGCGCGTGTTGAACTGCAATCTGCGATTGAGAATACTGAAATTAATGAACCTATTTGCCCGATTTATCAGAATATTGACGCAAAACCATACACTGATGTAGCCAATATTAAACATAATCTGATTGCACAGTTGACCGGGGCTGTACGCTGGACCCAGACAATTGAAAAAATGATTCATGATGGAGCAACTTCATTTACTGAAGTAGGTCCTGGTAGTGTGTTACAAGGGCTTGTAAGGAAGGTTGATCGGAGTATTCCAACATTTAGTGCAGAATTATAAAAAATTCAATTGAATTTCACTAAAGGGGTCTGATTTTTGTCCAATAAGCTTATTTAGCTTTTTACCTAATTTTATCACCTTTGAGCGGGAATTTAAAAATTCGGCTACTTCTACTTTTGCTGGCCATTGGCTTTGCCTGCACTGCTTTAACGATAAATTATACTATCAAGGCCGAGGATGCTCTTAGCCTTGAAGCCCGGAAGCTTGAGCGAAGGCTTCATAAAAAGGAGAAGTTAGTTGATCAGCTGTTAAATAACCTGACCGTTCGTGATTCGTTAAAAAATATCCATAATAATGGAGAATGGGCTCAATTTATCATTTCCGAATTCAGTGAAAAAGAAGACATCTACATCCAGACTTTTGAAAAGGGAAAACTTAGTTTTTGGAGCGGGATCCGGATTGTATTAGATACTGATAGCCTGCTTCGTGAGGGTAACACCTTTATTCATTGGAAGAATGGATATTATGAAGCCATCAAAAAATCCCGGGGAGATTTTTCAGTGATATGTTACATTCCGGTAATGTCTGATTATCCCTATCAGAATGAATATCTGAGGAATAATTTTGCACCGGACCTTCTATCGTCAAATACCCTGGATATAGCCAGTTTGAATGATAGGGAGGTATTTAATATCCGCAATCTGAGCGGTAAATATTTGTTTTCGGTAAAACTCAGAACACCGGCATCCAATTCATTTTACAACTATCTCGAACTATGGATGTGGCTTATGGCCATTGCTTTTGCCCTGATATTTTTGACCAATCTTTGTACTTCTATTGCGAATAAGGGTAATGTTGGCTTCGCTGTTTTTTTATTGTTCAGTTCTGTTCTAGCGTTCAGGCTCATAGATCTTCAAAACAGATGGTTAAGCAGGTATTTTGATATTGAGCTTTTCGACCCTAAACATTATGCTTCCAGTTATTTCTTCCCATCTATTGGAGAATTTTTTCTGAATATCCTGTCCTTAACCTGGGTATTAGTTTTCATTTACTCATATAGAGATAAGATCTTAGGCTCGGTTTCTTTGCTCAGAAAGCCCTTTAACTATATTTTGCTGTTTCTTACGGGTTTGTTTGTTTGCGTCACGGCATATATTATTGATTATCTGTTTAACGGACTTGTAACTAATTCGAATATCAACTTTGATGTAAGTAATGTTCTGAATTCGACCTGGTTGAGCTGGTTTGGATTTCTGATCTTCTGCTTTGCAATTCTGAACCTATATCTGATTATATCTTTTTCTTTAGCTCTTATATCCAGGTTGAACATTGCCAGCAAGGAACGTCTTCTCATTTTTGCGGGAGCCTTGATTCTGGCTATTTTATATCATATCATATTTACTGAGTTTACAGTATACTTTTTGTTATTCGCTTTGATACTCTTTCTGGCCGGGCGGGCCTACTTTAAATCGGAAGGAGGGATAAAGGCAGGGACTTTGGTTGTTTGTATTCTAATTTGCGCCTTAATCGGATCACTGAAACTATCTAATTATCAGTTTGTTAAAGAGCAGGAAAGTCGAAAAATTCTTGCAGGTAAACTGGAATCATCAGTTGATCCCAATGCAATTCTTTTATTTTATAATCTGGAAAGGGAAATAATTAGCGATAAATTTATAGTTGATTATTTTAATGATCCTCTGTCAAGTCACAGTGCATTGAATAACAGGCTTATGAAATTATATATGGCCGGTTATTTATCCAGATATGATTTTGAGAGTTTTGAGTATAATGACAAGGACGAATTTTTTCGGGGCGACAGGGGTATACCACTGGCAAACTTCAAAAATCTGGTCCTAAAGGGTTCTGTAAAAGTCACGGAGTATTTTTACCAGAGAAATAATACGTTTGGCTTTATACAATACTTTGCAATATTGCCAATTATTGAGGAAAATAATAAGATCGGAACTCTGGTTTTACAACTCAATTCCAAACGTCTGAATGAGGTTGGTGTATTTCCGGAACTTCTAATAGATGGAAAAATAAAGGAAGATCTTCAGCTCAAGGATTACTCCTTCGCTTATTATAGTGATGGCCGTTTATTGAACCAGCATGGTAATTATGTTTATAATCTGGTAAATAATGAGTTCAAAGGGAAAAACAGGGAATTTGTTTATTTCAATAATGCTGAAAATGGACGGCAATACAATCATCTGATCTTTCAGCCAAATCCCAGGAAGCTTGTCATTGTCAGCCGTGAGATTAACAGCCTCTTTACTCAGCTAGCCTCAGTTTCATTTATTTTTTTAATTCTTTTATTGTTTGCCGGCTTAGTATACGTTATACAATTAACCTGGAACAATTTATATAACTACAATATCAGTTTTCGAAATCTGAGGTGGAGTCTTCTGATTTCATCAAACAGGATGCTCTATAAAACAAGGATACAATTATCCATGGTAGCAGCGGTAGTCATTACACTTTTGATAACCGGAATAATCACTTTTTACAATATAAGTCAGCAATACAGAGATCAGCAGGAATATACGGTTTTGGATAAAGTAGCCAAGATCTCATCAGGTATCAATAAGCAGATTGTAGATATGGGGATGCCAACCCCTGATGAGCAGGCTGAAGTTGCCTTCAATAGTCTGGCAGATCTGAATGGTGTCGATTTGAATTTGTTTGATATCAAGGGTAAGCTACTTCACTCCACTCAACCTAAGATCTATGAGAATGGCCTGATTGCTTCGCAGATGAATGCATTGGCTTATCTATATCTCAACAGATTACAGAAATCTGAATTTATAAACAGGGAGCGGATTGGAAATCTGTCATTTATTTCTGCTTATGTACCACTTAGGAACAGCAAGAGTGAAGTAATTGCTTATTTGGGACTTCCATCATTTTCGAATGAAAAGGATTACCAGGACCGGATAGGGATTTTTCTGAATGCATTGATCAATGTATATGCCCTGGTATTTGTGGCTATAGGTTTTATTGCTGTTTTTGTTGCAAACCGGATTACAAGTCCGTTAACATTGATTCAAAAACTTCTGCGTGATACTAAAATTGGGTCGAAGAATGAACACATCAACTGGAAGCGGAATGATGAGATTGGAAATCTGATCAGTGAGTATAACACCATGATATCTGCACTTGAAGAAAGTGCACAAAAGCTCGCCCGCTCTGAACGTGAAACAGCCTGGCGTGAAATGGCTCAACAGGTAGCACATGAGATCAAGAATCCGCTTACACCTCTAAAACTTGGAGTTCAGTTATTAGAAAAATCCTGGAAGGAAAAGGATCCAAAATTTGAGGCTAAATTTGAACGTTTTACAAAATCATTTATTGAGCAGATAGAAAGTCTTTCGCATATTGCTTCTGAATTCTCGAATTTCGCTAAAATGCCCGAAACCAAATTGGAGCGGGTAAATCTGATTGAAATAATTGAGCAATCCATCATTCTTTACAGGCAACATGATCAAACGACCATTCACTTTGAATATACTTCAGGGAGCAATTTAGTTGTCAATGCTGACAGGGATCAAATATTAAGATGTTTTAATAATCTGATCAAGAATGCTATCGAGGCCAGATCTGATAAAAGGGATTGTATTATCAAAATTCTGCTATATCCAAGGTCAGGATCGATACGTATTGAGATAAATGATAATGGAACAGGGATGCATGCAGAACTTGAAAAGAAGGTTTTTACACCCAATTTTACAACAAAAAGTTCTGGTACCGGACTTGGACTCGCGTTTGTAAAGCAGGCAATAGAAAACATTGACGGGAACATCACATTTGAAACTGCACCCGATATTGGTACTACTTTTTATATCGATATACCAGTGCTTGAAACGCAGAATTAGAAGGTCATCCGGTCGGTGCCTTATCGATTGGACATGTCTGTTGGTTAAACTACTCAAAAACA